>CAZLRY010000555.1:0-2242 GCA_964561675.1 uncultured Chitinophaga sp. | reverse complement strand
ACCGGCAAAAGCGCTATCCCATATCCAGTGAACAACGTCGGCCCATCGGATCAGTTTTTCAAACTGCCGGGCTTTGATTACCTGGTGACTGACCCATTTCAGGGGATTGGGTTTGAAGGGGACAGGATCCAGCCGGGTTACATTTCCACCAATGGTTTGATTACTGTTTCCACCAAGGAATAATCCTTTTGCCTCGATGCCTTCGATCCGGTTCAGCGCGTCAATAGCCGTGGAGGCTTTTGAGGCAATATTATATGGGAGGAAAAGAATTTTCAACTGAATCGTACCCCTGTTTTAGAACTCCCGGATAATTTTTGCCGGAGCCCCTGCTATAACCACCCTGGAAGGAAAAGATTTTGTTACGACTGCATTGGCTCCCACCACTACATGATCACCCAGTTCTACTCCTGCCAGTATACTTACATTTCCTCCGATCCAGCAGTTCCGGCCGATACGGATACTTTTTTCTATCGCTTTATCAAAATCCGTTAAATCATGATTAGAAGTCTGAATATTCAGGTTATGCGCCCAGATAGTGCCCTCTCCTATTTCAAGGGTGGCATTCGAAGAAATGGCGTAATAACAACCACCACTTGAAGCAAAGCTGATCATCACTTTTTCGGGATCGCCTGTAATTTTCAGGTTTTTCACACCGGTCAGACGTGACGTATAATGCACCTGGAAGGGAACATCGTGATTGATCTTCAGCACACGCTGAAAGTACCAGTTGGTAAACAGTTGTCCCGAGCTGAGCAGCCGCAGATAGGGCTGCCGGGGAAAAATAAACAACTTCGCAAACCAAAAATAAATTCGCAACATTATTTATTACGGGGATTTAGCAAGGGTTTTAAAAAAGAGGCCCTTGATGTAACGATGTTGAGTAAAGAAGGAAGCAGGTATCCGCTACGTGACATAAAGATGTATACTACCGGAAAATACAGGGCTGCGGCCAACAGGAAAACCAGGACAGGCGTCTGATTCAGCAATTGTCCCAGTATCCACTTCAGCAGCAGGGCCAACCCTGCTGTAAGTAAAAAGATCAGGGCGATCCTCCGGAGCTGAAAAAAAGAATCAATACTGACTCCGAAAATCTGGGCATCCTTTCTCAATAAAATATACGCCAGTATAAAAACCGAAACACTGGCGGCAACGGCCACTCCATATATCCCGAACAAGTAACCCAACAGCACGACCAGGACTATATTTGTCAGAAAATAAATCACATTTGATTTAAGGATATAGGGGGACTTGCCTGCGGTAATCAATACATCCTGATAGTCATTGATACGTACAAAGCAGGTGAATGAATAGATAGCAAATACGAGGGCACTATCTGCATATTTTTCTGAAAAATAGCTTACTATGAATTCATAGTGATAAACAATAAAGAACACAATGACCGGGTAAAGCAGGAAAATACACTGGTTAATAATTTTTCTTTTCAGTTCAAAGGCTAATTCCTTTTTCCCTTCGTGAAAATATTTATTCAGGTCCGGAAGAAGGATAGCACTGACCGAAAAGGCTACGGTACTGATAAATGGAATTTCCACGGCTCCATTCCTGTAATCCGCATATTGTATATCCCCAAGTACGAGAATTACAAAAAATGCAGAAAAATAAATATAGGATGATCCCAGCAGGCTGGTAATATACAATGGAACTGATACCTTGAGAATTTTTGCAGCCGACTCCTTAAAAAAACCAATCCGTCTGATCATATACTGCCGGGCAACAGGGAATGCGAGTGTGAGACCCAGGAAGGGGGCCGCGACCTGTGCAAAGAACAACGCATGGGGAACCGATTTCCAGTTGTTCAGCGAGATATAGAGGAAGAAAACAGTAAAGACCGCCTGTGCCACCGATAAAAAAGCGACATACTTTGCCCGTCCGTTATATACCAGCACACCCTGAAGATATGTATTGCTAAAAGTAAACAGCACAGCCGGGGAGCAAAGACGTATATACCCGGCCATATCATCATTGCCAAAGAATGATCCGGCCGTAAAGGAAAACAGGAAAAGACTAATGGAAGATACCAAACCCAGGATCAGCAATCCGGTCTGCATCGTGCTGACAACCTTCTCCTGATCGGCGTCTTTCCTGGAAAAAAAAAGAAACGCGACAGACTGGATACCAAAGGCAAATAAAACACCGGTCAGCCCGATCACGACTATTACCTGGTTAAAGGCAGAATAGTCCTCCTTGGGCAATGCCCTTGATAAATAAGGAGACACTAAAAAGT
>CAZLRY010000554.1:0-2242 GCA_964561675.1 uncultured Chitinophaga sp. | reverse complement strand
GAAAAGCATGCAGTTACATACAGATCAGCTGATCGAAAAAAAAAACAGCCTCCCGGCCGGGGACTTTGAAGGTTGCCGCTTTGTACAATGTGATCTTGGCGGGGCTGACTTTTCGCGAATCAACTTCACCGAGTGCGTATTTGAAGACTGCAACCTGAGCGGATGTAAAATCCTTCAGACCACTTTTAATGATGTCCGCTTTGTACGTTGTAAAATGCTGGGACTTCATTTTGAAACAGCGAGTCAGTATTTGTTTGCAGTAAGGTTTGAACATACAACCGCCGACCTTTGCTCCTTTTACCAATGTAAAATGAAGAAGACGGTCTTCAGTCATTGCAGCCTGCAGGAAGTGGATTTTACGGAAACGGTCCTGACCGAAGCATTGTTCGATCAGTGCAACCTGCGGGATGCAAAATTTGAAAAGACCCTGCTTGAGAAATCCGATCTGCGTACCGCGGTCAATTTTACCATTGATCCGGAAACAAACAAACTAAAACAAGCCCGCTTCTCTGCCCCGGCTGTATTTGCCCTGCTGGACAAGTATCAGCTTCGTATTGATTGATCCGGTACAGTTATTTTAAAAAAGGGCCATACCTCAACAGGTACAGCCCTTGCTTTAAACCATAACCACCAATATGAGAAAGACTAAATAGCTTTCATTAAAAGCGTTCCGGTCAAAGGTTTACGGTGCTTAGTTTAGAAGAAACAGTAAAGGTTCCTTTTTGCGTACCGCCGGAATAAGTACCACCTGTATGGTATCCTCCGGTATTGGTACTGCCACTCACTGATCCTCCGGTAAATACTTTATAACCGGAACCGCTTTGTAACAGCGCCGAAGAATAAACAAAATAATAGGCAACCCTTGCAGGGGCAAAAGTAACCAGGCTGGTACCGGAAGCATCCTGGATATTGAATAAAGTACCGGCCGGTACATTCCCGTTGATCTTAATGATAACTGCGTATTGTGCAGAGCTGGCACTTGTGGCTTCAATCATATTTCCCGAATTGGGTCCGGAGCCGATAAGTACTCCCCCGGAAATCAGGAAGCTGCCATTAAAATCAATCGCGAGTTCCGGCGCGGAGGGCGGTCCCTGTACTATTACCGTTCCTCCAGTCATTACTCCATTCCCATTTCCATCAATACAATCCCCGCCGGTTGAACTCAGAATAACCGTAGCGCCCGAAAACGTCAGCAGACTCCCATCACTGGCCTCACTGCCATAACCATACGTACTGTTTACACAATCGTCAGATGATATAACACTCACCTGACCACCGGAAAGAGTAATTGCCGGGGCTTCGATGCCTTCCAGGGATTTTGTGATGCTTACGTTTCCATTACTGATCAGCACAGAGGTTTCAGATTTTATTCCATCATCTGTTGCTGCAATTGAAATATTCCCGCCACTGATTACCAATGCCGCATCACTCTTTATCCCCTTCGCCTCGCTGGTGTCCCCATTGGAAATAAAATCGGCACCGGAAGCAGCAATCGTAACTGTACCGTCCGCAATAGTCAGCGTGCCATCAACTGTAATGCCTTTCCCGGCACTGCCGCTACTATTCACCGAGAGAATTCCTCCCGTCATACTGAAATTACCATCACAGTTCACACCGGCTGCGGCCGCAATATCCGCATCATCCGAATCATAAAAGGCAGCGCCGGAGGTGCTAACGGTGACGGACCCGCTGCTCAGATTAAAATCTCCACCGGTTTTGAACCCTTTGGCCCCCCGGCCAGTTGTCTTAACTTGTACACTTCCGCTGCCAGTCACCGATGTATATGTTTCACTTTTTATCCCATTTCCTTTTTCGCCGGTCGTGGCCACAATAATCGTCCCCCCATTGAGCTGTACATATCCTTCCTCGCAATCAATCCCATCTCCGGCAGCATTGATAGTAATGAGGCCCCCGTCTGCTCTGAAATAATCATTGGCATGAATACCGTCGGACACAGCACCGGTCACATTGATCGACCCCTCTGTTACCGCGATATAATCGTCACTGCATATCCCGTGCTTGTATTTTCCGGTTACAGCCAGGTTACCCGTTCCGCTGAAAACCAACTGCCCTTCACTGAAGAAGGCCGCTTTCTGGTCTTCCGTACTTGTTGTATAACTGACGCCGTCTATAAGCCGGTTATTCGTACCGTTCAGCACCAGCACAGTGACTTTTTTACCAGACTGAATATTAATAGCCGGTCCGTCATCATTGATTATACTCACGCCATTGAGTACCAGGT
>CAZLRY010000553.1:0-2251 GCA_964561675.1 uncultured Chitinophaga sp. | reverse complement strand
TCGGAAGAGAAATTCCTGAAGAATGCCAAAAAGATCGATGACCTGAGTTTCCGGGCCAGTTATGGTATTTCCGGTCAGGTACCCAACAGGGATTACCTGTTCTTTAATACCTATACAACCTTCAATTACTCGTACCTCGGTCAGGCTGGTGTATATCCCTCCCGCATGGAATTAAAGAACCTGCGTTGGGAAAAACTGCACGGACTGAATATCGGTGCCAACCTGAGTATGTTCAAGGGCCGTTTCCGCATCGATGCGGAGATATACCGTAACCGGACCAAGGATCTGTTCTTCGACGGTTTACAGATCGCTTCTTATACCGGGTACAATACCATCTTCCAGAACGTGGGTACAATGGATAACCAGGGATGGGAAGTGGCCGTATGGACACAGCCTTACAAAACTAAGACCACCACCATTGGCTTTGATTTCAATATTTCCGGTAACGAAAATATCATCCGTGAAATTTCTGAGTATTATCCCAACTCTAAAGGAGACGTAACCAAAAACGGCGAATACCTGCGTTTACTCCAGGTGAATAATCCCTTTGGCTCTTTCTACGGGTTTAAATATGCCGGCGTATATAAAGACAAGGATGCCACCATTGCCCGTGGCGCTGATGGCAAACCGATCATCGGTCCCAACGGTCAGATCATCTACATGCGTTTCAGCTATCCGTCTGTGGATTATGTATTCCAGCCAGGTGATGCCATGTATGAAGATATCAACCATGACGGTAATATCGATTATAAGGATGTGGTGTACCTCGGTAACAGTAACCCGAAATTGTCCGGTGGCTTCGGTCCTTCACTGACCATGAAGAACCTGAAAATTTCCACGTTCTTCAGCTTCCGCTGGGGATATGATGTGGTGAATGGTACCAAAATGAATAGCACTAATATGTACTATTTCGACAACCAGAGTACAGCTGTACTTCGCCGCTGGAGAAAAGATGGCGATGTAACCGATATTCCAAGAGCATTGATCAGTGGCGGCTTTAACTGGCTGGGCAGTGACCGCTATGTGGAAGACGCTTCCTATATCCGGTTCCGGACCATCACCGCCCGGTACACATTTGATAAAAAAGTGTTGTCCAAACTGAAAATGAAAACACTCAGTGCCTATATCACGGCGGAGAATCTGCTGACCTTTACCAAGTACCTGGGACAGGATCCGGAAGTCTCTTTCCGCGGATCTGATCCGTTCAGGGTGTCTTACGATTACTCGATGACGCCTCCGGCAAAAACAATCACCCTTGGCCTCGTGGCAGGTTTTTAATATAAAACATTCAAGACATGAAAAAAACGATTTTATACGCGATCCTGCTGCTCCTGCTGCTCCCTTCAGTGGGTTGTAAAAAATGGCTGGACCTCAAGCCCCAGGATGGAATTATTAAAGAAGAATTCTGGAAAACCAAGGAACAGGTGCAGGCTTCTGTTATTGGCATCTATTCCTCAATGATGGAGTCCTCAACCGGCATCTACGGGCGCACGGATTATATTCCTTCACTCGCTGAATTGCTTTTTGTATGGGGCGAATCAAGGGCTGATAATATTGCCAATGCCACGTTCACCAGCAGTGATGATATCGCCCTGGTTAATGTGAATATCCAGGCGGCCAACGTGAATGCCAACTGGCGGCCTTTTTACCGGACCATCAATTTCTGTAATACCGTTATTGAAAAAGCACCGGAAGTACTGGCCAATGATAATACCTTCACCCAGGCACAACTGGATAATTACCTCAGTGAGGCCAAGACCATCCGCGCCCTGATGTATTTCTACCTGGTACGGACTTTTGGAGATGTTCCCCTGAAACTGGATGCCACGCTCAGTGATGAGAATATTCAACCGATTGCCAAATCAACCAAGGAAGAAGTACTGGCACAGATCGTAAAGGACCTGACTGAAGCGGAAGCAAAAGCTGTACTGACGTTTGGCGATGTGGCATCCGATAAAGGCCGTGTCACTGTATATACTATCAACGCCATCCTGGCTGATGTATACCTCTGGATGGATAAATACACTGAGTGTATTGCCGCCTGTGATAAAATCATCAACTCACAGAAATTTGGCCTGATCCGCGGCGCCAACATTAACCCTCCCTTGTATGAGTATAATGAAAACTGGTTTAACACCCTGTATTACACCGGTAATTCTAACGAAGGGATTTTTGAATTGCAGTTTGATCCCCAACGACTGAATCCCTATTTTACCTTGTTCTCCGCTTCACTGAGTAACCGTCGCTGGAC
>CAZLRY010000552.1:0-2252 GCA_964561675.1 uncultured Chitinophaga sp. | reverse complement strand
TACCTGATCAAAGTATTACTATCGATCTTGCATGGCTGGCCGGTGGAGGAATTTCACCAGGTGAAACTAATGGGAAATTCGGCCTATACGATCGAAGTGCTTCGATACGACAGCTGAAGTCGCTGTTATAACATTCTAATATACCTGATGCTGTCTACTCCCCGCATAAGGCGGGAACAAGCGCATTGGAATTCTAAGAATGTAAACTGACATATTGCGCTACATTTGCCCCATGAAAGTTGATTATCTCCTCATCGGCCAGGGCATCTCCGGCACCTGGTTATCTTATTTCCTGCAACAGGAGAATAAGTCTTTCCTGGTGATGGATGATAAAAAGCCGAATGCCCCTTCCCGTTTAGCTGCTGGTATTATTAATCCGGTCACCGGCCGCAGGCATGTGAGCACCTGGATGATCGACACCTTACTTCCTTATGTTTGGGAAAAGTATACAACGCTTGGCAACGAACTGGGAATTACAGCCATCTCTCAAAAAAACGTAACAGACTTTTTTCCCAGTCCTCAGATGCGGGAAAGTTTTATAAAACGAGTGGAAGAAAAAGGCGACTATGTTTCATTGCCGGAAGCACAGGAGGAATTCAGGTCCTTCTTCAATTATGAGTTTGGCCTTGGCGAAATACAACCTGTTTATACCGCGCATCTTGAAACCATCATTCCTGCATGGCGGTCTGTTTTAGAAGATAGACAATTGATCCGCGAGGAAAAACTGGAACTGAATGAACTGGTCATAGAAAAAGACCATATCCGTTACCGGGATATTGAAGCGGGAAAAATCATTTTCTGTGATGGCGCCAGTTGTGCGCTGAACCCCTGGTTTGAATTACTCCCTTTTGCTCCCAATAAAGGAGAAGCCCTTTTTATTAGTATACCGGGCTTACCCAAAGACCGTATTTATAAAAAAGGAATGTTACTGGTGCCCATGGTGGAGCCGGATCAATGGTGGCTTGGATCGGCTTATGAATGGGAATTTGCGGATGATCTGCCTTCTGTGGCATTCAGAACAAAGGCCGAACAGTTATTACAACAGTGGGTAAAACTTCCCTACACCATCACCAATCATATTGCCAGTGTCAGGCCCGCCACACTGGAACGTCGACCTTTTGCAGGCTTACATCCTGTTCATTCGGCCATTGGTATTCTGAATGGTATGGGCACCAAGGGTTGTTCGTTGGCACCTTATTTTGCTGAACAACTGGTGCGCCACCTCGAACACGGGGAGGCGCTTGATCCGGAAGGTGATGTAAAACGGTTTACCCGCATACTTTCCCGCAACATTTCTTAACTTCCTTGCTATAATTTTTCCGGATGAACCAAAACAAAGAAGCTGTGTACAGCATTCCGGCTCAATACCGCCGGATGGAGAATATGCATATCGTTTTCTGGCTGGTAAAAGATATCAGCTGGTGCATGATCTGGCGCGAACTTGGACTGGCCATGTTTGTCCCCACGCTGACCATTGCCATTGTGATTGCCTGGCGCACCCGTCAGTTTAAATCAGAACTGGCCCATAACCTGGCTATTGCCTTCTGGATCACAGCCAATGGTTACTGGATGATCAGTGAATTTTTTCACTTTGATGAAAACATTGTCTTTGGCACCTGGACCGGCAAACATATGGCCCTGATCCCCTTCCTGATCGGTGCGCTGATATTATTTTATTACTACGCCCTGATAAGACCTAAAGAAATAAGGGAAAACAAAACAACTACCATGTAATTAACTGCGGATACCCGCCAGTTTTTTATCTATGATTTTATCCGGCCTTGTGGGATCCTGATTGAGCAATTCACTGATGGTTGCAAACAAACCGGGTTCTTCATCCCTGAACGCTTCAGGTGTTTCAAAAAAAGTTTCAATACATACGGCCCAGAACTCATCGAAATTAGTAGCCGCATAACTGTCAAGCAGCTCGTGGTCACTTTGCTTCATGGCCCTGAATACGGGGCCGCCTTCAGTACGAAATTCCTGTAACCGCTTCTTAAACCCACGGTCATGCCGGTCCTGATAACCAAGGAAAACATCATAGGAAACAGCATGTGCCATTTCATGCAACCCTACATTAACCCCATCCGTATAGTCAAGATAGCCTCTCGCAAAATGATCCCATGAAATATAGATTCCATTCCGGCTGACATGGCCAAAATAGGTTTCATTGTCGTGATGCAACACATATTCCTTACGGATCACATGGATCACATGGAAATAATCCATCAGAAAATTCGGCAGGCCGAATG
>CAZLRY010000551.1:0-2260 GCA_964561675.1 uncultured Chitinophaga sp. | reverse complement strand
AGAAGTGATGATGCCAGAACATCACCATTTTTTCCTGTATGCTGCGTTGCTGGTTAAGGATCAGTCCGGACCACCACTTTTTCAGACTATCTGCCCGCCGGCTGTTGATCGATCCGCGGATGCCTTCAAAACTGGCAGTATTCGGATCATTCACCCAGGTCTGACCAATGGCAACACCCAGGTCATCGTACCATACGCCTTCATCTTCCAGCAAACCATAATCACGTAACGGAGGTGCCGGAGTAAAAGTGGTATTGAGCAGTTCTTCTACCGCTTCATCAGGCGTTCGGGACAGGAAATAGTCCACATCCACTTTCTTTGCCCCGAACATGGTGCGTTTAAGCAGGTGGGTTACTTCGTTTACCGTCCATGATCCGGCATAGGGATCAAGTCCTGCAAAAAGCATCGCCTGGCTTTTCCCGCCCGTTTTTTTTGCGCGTACGGTGCGGTTCGCTGTTTTAAAAAAATCTCTTCTGTCCATGATTAGCGTTTATGGTTTATGAAGCTTATCGAATAAGTACAAAGGTTCCTTTCTGCTGGTGCATTTTCTGCTGCAGATCTTTATAATCCACGAGGTAAACAAATACACTGGCCGGCTGAAGCATTCCGTTATAACGTCCATCCCATCGCTGGTTGATAGCGGAACTCCGGAAAACCACTTCTCCGTTGCGGTTAAATATCTGCAGCCGGTATCCGTCCGGCACTTTTCCCAGCGGCCCGAAATAATCATTGAGTCCATCCCCGTTCGGGGTAAAGGCGGAGGGAATGGCCACTACTGCATCATTAAGTACTACAACCGTATATTCGTCAGTCACGCGGCAACCTAATGGAGATTCATTTATGGCCGTATAGCGGGTGCTGGTCAGGGGTGTGGCTACCGGGCTTGCACAACTGGTACAGCTCAGGGTGGAGTGGGAGTTCCAGGTGATGTTGCCATTTCCATTGCTGTGCAGGGTTATACTTTGTCCGGCGAAAATGGTATCGATCTTTTTTATACTGTCAAATGGTCCGCTGAGCGGGACAGGATGATAATTTACTATTGCCGAGTCATTGCCACAGATATCTGGCAGTGTATCCCTGAATGGAATGAAACCGCTGATATTACAAACGGCGGAATCCCGGGTACTGAGCTCCGGAATTTTCAGTTTGATGATAGCGAAATCCGCGTCACCCTGTGTATTACTGAAATCCCCGTTACCGGAGTCAGAATCCCCGGCCAGGTAGTATTCATCTTTAGAAGGGTGCCGGACGATGGCCCGCAGGTGATCATTGCCGCTGCCGCCCCAGTGTTGCTTCCAGGCAAGACTGCCATCGGGGCGAAGTTTGAGCGTGAAAAAGTCGCCTTCACCCAGAGAGGCACTGGCATCTCCGTCATTGGAATAAGTGACACCGCCAATGATATAACTGCTGTCTTTATCAGTGAGGATGGTTTTCGCATATTCGGCATCGGTGCCCCCGAATACTTTCTGCCAGTTCAGTTTGCCTTTCTGCGAAACATTAAGGATCCAGTAATCCTGGCTGCCTTTGGCCCCGCTTACATCGCCATCATTGGAAGTGGTATAACCAGCCATGGTTAATGAGCCATCCGCGCCTTTGGTCATACAATAGGCCACATCGTTTTGTGAGCCACCATAGATTTTACTTAGTATTTTATTGCCGGCTGCGTCAATCGCCAGCAGCCATACATCATAGTTTTTCTGGCTGGGGGGGATATCGCCGTCGATGGAGTTGGTGAACCCGGTGGCAAAAATGGTTCCGTTGATCACTTCTATATCAAAGAGTTCTTCATTCTTTGTACCACCGAAGCATTTGCTCCATAGTATATTGCCTGCCGCATCAATTTTCATGAGTACACCGTCGGTATAAGTGCCGGAGCTGTGATTACCGGTAATATTCCCGTCATTCGAGGTGGATGAAGCCGCGATCAGGCAACTCCCATCTTTCAGCAGTTCAAGATGATTTCCAATATCAAGTCCGGAACCCCCATAACGTCTCTGCCATTCCAGGTTGCCATTTGAGGAGAATTTAAGTAGCCAGATATCCTTGGTGCCGCCAAAACCGGCTACTACTCCGCCATCGGTTGAATTTGTTTCGCCGAGCACGAGGTAGCCGCCATCACTGGTTTGTACCAGGTCTCTTGCTGATTCGTATCCGGTACCACCCAGTGATTTTTCCCATTCAATCTGTCCGCATTTATCCAGCTTGACCAGCCAGAGGTCCCAGTAGTCGCGATTGGGTTGGGGACTGACATCCCCGTTTC
>CAZLRY010000550.1:0-2264 GCA_964561675.1 uncultured Chitinophaga sp. | reverse complement strand
CGCAGCCTGTCCCTGGTACTGAATGATGAAGTGCATGTAAATTTCGGGAAGCAGATCGTGTATAATTATTTTGACCAGAACCGCTTCTTTACCGGGTTGAATTACCAGCTCAGTGGAAAGGAAAATCTGCAGGTGGGTTATCTGTATGTTTTCCAGCAACTGGGAGCCGGTAACCGGTATAAAAACATACATGGTGCCCGGATTTTTTATTTCCAGAACCTGGATCTCCGTAAAAAGAAATGAACTGTTTTAAGCAGAACTCCGTTTAAGAAAATCATCCATCAGGGGATTAAAGGCTTCCGGTGTTTCAAGCATCGGCACATGCCCGCATTCATCGATCCAGTGCAATTCAGATTGGGGCATCAGCCGGTGAAAACTCTCCGCCACTTCGGGAGGCGTAATGGTATCATTCTTTCCCCAGATCAGGCAGCAGGGCAGGGTGAGTTTATGTAAATCCTTTTCTACATTATGCCGGATCGTGGATTTAGCCAGCGAAATGATCTGAATGGCCTTGCGGCTGTTGACCGTAGCATAAATCTCATCCACCAATTCCTTAGTCGCCACTTCCGGTTTATAAAAAGTCAGTTCTGTCTTGGTCTTGATATAGTCGTAATCCCGGCGTCTTGGATAGGTATCGCCCATGCCATGTTCATATAAACCGGAACTGCCACTCAGGGTCAGGGTCTTTACTTTCTCCGGATGCTGGAGCGTATACAGTAAGGCAATATGCCCGCCCATGGAATTACCCAACAGGTGAAATTTTTCCAGCTGCAGTTCATCTGCCACTTCCTGAACAAATTTCATCAGGGTAAAAATATCGACACAGAATCCCAATTCATAAAAAGGAAAGATCGGAACAATGACCCGGTGGGTTTTACGCAGGTGTTCAATCAGGGGTTGAAAATTCTTCACCGAACCAAACAGTCCATACAGGAGAATGATCGGATCTCCCTGTCCTTCATCCGTGAATCGGGGCGCAGTATGTTTGGCAGAAAATAATTTCATATGTAAACATTATCGCGAAAAACTACAGTTTTGGTTCGTTTGCCCGATACTGTAATCGATACAGTTCCGGTTTGGGAAGGGTGACTACCCCATCCGGGCGGAAAAATAAGGAAATAACCGTTCGTTACCAATGATTCAGCTAGAATTGAAGAGTAATTAAAGCCCGGGATCAGCGATCACGGGAATCCCCTTGTGTGGGTCAAAGGGTTATAGCCTATTATTTTTGTAGACATCATTTTCCCAATCGATTACCGGTCCCATTGTATCTTTACAGGAATATTAAAGCAGTACTTCAAGATGGCAAAACAACAAAAACCGGCTACCCGTGCAGTAAGAATGCAGACTCCAAAAACGGCGCAGAAAGAACATTCCACGCCTTTGTTTCTGACCAGCAGTTTCACCTATGATTCTGCGGAAGATATGGCCGCGGCCTTTGCCACTGAATCACCGGAAGTCAATATTTATTCCCGCTTTTCGAATCCGGGTGTGGATGAGTTTGTCAATAAGATGGCGGCTCTTGAAGGAGCGGAACATGGGGTAGCAACCGGTACAGGAATGGCCGCGATCTTCTCTACGTTCATGACCTTTCTCAGTAAGGGGGATCATATCATTTCCGCATCCGCCGTCTTTGGGTCCACGCATACCATTCTGACCAAATACCTGCCCAAATGGGGAATTGAGTCTTCTTATTTCGATATGAATCAACCGGAGACGATTGAAGCGTTGGTAAAACCTGCCACAAAAATGCTTTACCTGGAAACGCCGAGTAATCCGGGGCTGGATATTATCGATATTGAATACGTTGCTGCGATTTGTAAAAAGCATTCTATTATGCTGGTAGTGGATAATTGTTTCGCCACACCAGCCGTACAGCAACCCATACAATATGGAGCTGACTTGGTGATACATTCCGCCACCAAATTTATTGATGGTCAGGGACGTGTATTGGGAGGTGTGATTGTCGGGAAAAAAGAACTGGTACACCAGCTCTATCTTTTTATCCGGAATACCGGACCTTCCATGAGTCCCTTTAACGCCTGGGTACTGAGCAAGAGCCTGGAGACCTTATTCATCCGGATGGACCGCCACGCAGCTTCTGCACTGGCCATTGCTACTAAACTGCAGGGACATGCGAAAATCAGCAGGGTGAAATATCCATTCCTTGAATCACATCCGCAATATGCCATTGCCAAAAAGCAAATGAGCAATGGTGGGGGAATTGTTACTTTCGAATTGAACGGGGGAATTGAAAGCGGCCG
>CAZLRY010000549.1:0-2266 GCA_964561675.1 uncultured Chitinophaga sp. | reverse complement strand
CGTAAAAGCATTAGCAGAAAGCCTGGTAGGCTTAACAGTAAAAGAAGTACAGGAATTAGCTGATTTCCTGAAAGCTGAGTACGGTATCGAACCCGCAGCTGCAGCTGTAGTAGTTGCAAGCGGCGATGGTGGTGGTGCTGCAGCAGCAGAAGAGAAAACGGCATTCAACGTTGTATTGAAAAACGGTGGTGCTTCCAAACTGAACGTGGTTAAGATCGTTAAAGATCTGACTGGTCTCGGTCTGAAAGAAGCAAAAGACCTGGTTGACGGTGCGCCGAAGAATGTAAAAGAAGGTGTTTCTAAAGCAGAAGCTGAAGAAATCGCCGCTAAACTGAAAGAAGCAGGTGCTGATGTTGAGATTGCTTAATTTCAACTGACTGATAAAAAAAGGGGTGCCGGTCGGCACCCTTTTTTATTTTGAACATTACCGGTTTTGTTATTCCGTAATGAGGTAAGGCGCTATCCGCCCGTATAGTTCATCCGTAACCGCCATGACCTGTTTCAAATCATCTGTTTTCCGGAATAAGCCATGCTCTTTCCGGTACGCCAGTAAGGCATTGATCACATTCCATTTCAGGTAAGGATGAACTTTCAACTCTTCGGCTGTAGCAGTATTGATATTGATCTTTCGCAACGTTTTCACTTCGAGTCGCAGTAAAGGTTCGATCTTGCGGAATACCGAATCAGCCAGACCAAAGGTCTCGGATACCTGGCTCACAGCATAAAACCCACCCAGCTTTTCCCTGAAGTTGATAATCCTTTGTGCCAGCTTTGTTCCTATGCCGGGCAGGGCGATTAACGCACTGGTATCGGCCGTATTGATTTCGACCGGCATCCGTTTTTTGGGCTCCGGATTCCAGGCCGGTTTTTCTTCGGTCCGTTTTTCATACCCCCAAACTGGTGTTGCCTCCGGATTGGCTTCTCCGATCCGGATATAGGGCTTCAAACGCTCGTATTCGTCCGGAAACAGGCCATAAACCCGCTGAAGGTCCTCCGGCTTACGGAATTTTCCTCCCTTGGACAGGTAGTTTAAAATCGTCTTAATCGTCTTCACCCGCAATCCCAGCTGCTGCCACCCCGCTTCATTCAACGTATTGGGGTCGAAGGCGAAAAGGGAGGAGGTTCCGGTGCTTGCCGGAGATCCATACCCGGATCGGGCAGGAGGGCGAGGGTGCCCCGGGTCATCAAAAGACGAAACGGCTCCCTGTGGATAAGATGCTCCTTTTTGTTCCAGTTTTTTCATCGCCACGATCCAGGCCGTATCGGCCGGTTTTGGGGGTGGAGAGGCTGGAACAGGGAGCATGGGGGGGAGTATAAAAAGGGAAATAATGAGTATTCCAAGGAGCAGGACCCCGTTTCGTTCCTTCCGGCTAAGGGTCAGGTAGGCGGTTAGTTTTTCTTTCATTTTCATACCCCAATTTTATCCAGAAACGGGGTTCCGGGGAGGGGTAAAACCCCGTGATTTTCCGCTTTTTTGGCCGGGTTATTGTGAGCAAACTTTTCTTGGTTGAGAACATATAATCCCTACCTTTGCAATCCTTTATTTTGGCCAAATATATTTTGACATCCCAATCCATGTGTAAGTAGCTGAATTTCATGCACTTTCATTTTTTCTAAAGTGAGAGCATGAACATGATTGGTGTGTCCTCAACGTTGTAAAAACCGGTTTTACGCATATGTCTTCAACAAAAGTGAACTCAAGAGTGGATTTCGGTAAAATCAAGCACCTGGCTGAAACACCCGATCTGCTTGAAGTACAGATTCAATCGTTTAAAGAATTTTTCCAGTTAGAAACAACCCCGGATAAGCGAAATATCGAAGGTTTGTTCCGTGTATTCAAGGATAACTTCCCGATCACGGACACCCGGAATATATTCGTCCTGGAATTCCTGGATTATTTTATCGATCCGCCCCGGTACACGATCGAAGAGTGTATGGAAAGGGGACTGACTTATGCAGTACCCCTGAAAGCAAAACTGCGTCTTAGTTGTAACGATGAAGAGCACGTGGACTTCCAGACCATCGTGCAGGACGTATTCCTGGGTAACATTCCCTACATGACCCCCCGAGGTACCTTCGTGATCAACGGGGCTGAGCGTGTGGTGGTGTCCCAGCTTCACCGTTCACCCGGTGTATTCTTTGGTCAGTCTGTTCACCCGAACGGCACCAAGATCTACTCCGCCCGTGTGATTCCTTTCAAAGGCGCATGGATGGAGTTTGCCACGGACATCAATAACGTGATGTACGCGTATATCGACCGTAAGAA
>CAZLRY010000548.1:0-2270 GCA_964561675.1 uncultured Chitinophaga sp. | reverse complement strand
AACAGCTGACTGCGAATATGGCCCAATACATATCAGCCGCATTGGTAACGGTGCTGGCATAATAAAGGGCGAAGCCGCCAAGGATATGACTGATCCCCAGTACAATTTCGGCCCGGATATACTTATCGGCCAATATCCCCAGCAAAGCCGGCATAAACAATGAAGCCCAACCCATCGTGCCATAGGTATTCCCCACTTTAAATCCCAGGTCCAAGTCTACGGGATTATTAAAACTGGCAAACATATAGCCACCCAGGGAAATCAGCCAGATACCCCATACAAAAAACTGCAAAAAGCTTAATGTCGTAAGGCGCATTTTCAGGTTCATGAGAAAACTATTTGGTAAGTGGATGCTATGAAAGGGGAAGATAAGAATTTTTCCGACCCGATAATTTTCCGGTAAAAGGCATTGCCGGTCTGCTTAACTTTGCCTATTAATCTGCCTGAATTATGGTGACCGATACAGTACTTGCACCCGAACTACAGTCCATTGCCGCCAAAGTAAAAGCCGGTGAACGAATCACCGATGCGGACTGCCTGACTCTTTTTGAAAAAGCCAGCCTGGGTTTTGTTGGAAGCCTGGCCAATTCCATAAAAGAACGGTTACACGGCGATAAAGTCTTTTTCAACCGCAATTTCCATATTGAGCCCACCAATGTCTGTGTATTCAGTTGTAATTTCTGTTCGTACAGTAAACTCTACGCCCAAAAAGAAGATGGTTGGGAACTGACCATTCAGCAGATGCTGGATATGGTTAAAAAATATGACGGCAAACCGGTTACAGAAGTACATATCGTCGGGGGTGTACATCCGAAAATGGACCTGAATTTCTTTGCTGACCTGCTGAAACAAATCAAAGCCCACCGTCCGGATTTACATATCAAAGCTTTTACGGCCGTGGAATATGATTATATGTTCCGGAAAGCCAAACTATCCGTGGAAGACGGTTTGAAATTCCTGATCGAAGCCGGACTGGATTCCATTCCTGGCGGAGGTGCCGAAATTTTTCATCCCGAGATCCGGGAAAAGATATGCGCAGACAAAGTGGATGCAGATGGCTGGCTGAAAATACATGAGACCGCTCACCTGCTTGGCTTACATTCCAATGCCACGATGTTGTATGGTCATATTGAGAACTATACGCACCGTGTGGATCATATGCGCCGGTTAAGGGATCTGCAGGACCGAACAAAAGGCTTTAACACGTTTATTCCACTGAAATTCCGGAATAAGGATAATGATATGAGTAATGTACCCGAGAGTACCCATATCGAAGACATGCGGCTCTATGCCATTGCCCGGATCTACCTGGATAATTTCCCGCATCTCAAAGCCTATTGGCCGATGTTAGGCCGTCAGCAGGCACAGTTATCCTTATCCTTCGGGGTAGATGATATTGATGGTACTATTGACGATACGACAAAGATCTATAGTATGGCCGGATCTGAAGAACTGAACCCGGCTATGTCCACCACTGAACTGGTCCACCTGATCCGTCAGGCAAAAAGAGCGCCCGTGGAAAGAGACACATTATATAATGAAATTCAAAACTTCGGTAAGACAGGCGAGAACGTCAATCCTGATCTGAATTGATAACCGGCACATAACAGAAAGAGGCTGTCTCAGATGAGGTGGCCTTTTTTTGTGGCAGTGGCTTTCCGCTTCGCGGAATAGTTTAACACATAGAATCATAGGGACATAGGTAAGACATAGTGTAAGATGTATTCTATGTGTCACCTATGTATCTATGTGTTATAAAAAGCGGCAAAGCCGCCTTCCGCTTCGCGGAATAGTTTAACACATAGAATCATAGGGACATAGGTAAGACATAGTGTAAGATGTATTCTATGTGCCACCTATGAATCTATGTGACTCCTATGTGTTTAAAAAAAAAGGCCGCATCTAAAGGCGGCCTCGATTTTATTTTTCAGCTTTGCTTATGCAGAAGCATCCTCTTTATTTTCGTCAGTCATTGACTCGCCATTATCGCCGTTTCCCTCTTCTTCAAAAGTGAGAATGGTCTGTGTCACTTCCACTTCACCTTCTGGTGTACTAAATACTTCGGTGATCTCTTCCACCATTACCGGAGCCGCTGTTACCACAGGTGCCGGCGTTGGTTTGGGGGCGGGTGTCTTTTTAACCACTGGTTTTTTAGCAGCGGGCTTTTTAACCACGGCTTTTGGCGGGGCGGGTTTTACAGCCACCGGTTTTTTAGCAACGGGCTTTTTAGCGGTTGGTTTTTTAGGGGCAACTTTTTTAGGAGCCACTTT
>CAZLRY010000547.1:0-2281 GCA_964561675.1 uncultured Chitinophaga sp. | reverse complement strand
GATAAAAATGTCAGCCGGGTAACCGCCACCCTGGGCTGGGAACAGGAATATTTCGTGATCGACGAAGCCATGTTCAATGCCCGTCCTGACCTGGTAATGACCGGCCGTACTGTATACGGTCATACCTCTGCTAAAAACCAGCAGCTGGAAGACCACTATTTCGGTTCCATTCCGGAAAGGATCTACACCTACATGCGTGATTTTGAAACAGAATCATACAAACTTGGTATACCCCTGCGTACCCGTCACAACGAGGTAGCTCCCGCCCAGTTTGAGTGCGCCCCCATTTTTGAAGAAGTAAGTGTGGCCGTTGACCACAACTCACTCCTGATGGATGTGATGGATCGCGTAGCCCGTCGTCATAACCTCCGGGTACTGTTGCACGAAAAACCATTTGCCGGCATCAACGGTAGTGGTAAACACAACAACTGGAGTATGGCCACTGATACCGGGGTGAACCTGCTGGCGCCCGGTAAAACACCCAAGACCAACCTCATGTTCCTGACTTTCTTCGTAAACACGATCAAAGCGGTACATGATTATGCTGATATTCTTCGTGCCTCTATTGCTTCTGCACCGAACGATCACCGCCTGGGTGCCAACGAAGCTCCTCCTGCTATTATCTCTGTATTCATCGGCCAGTACCTGTCCAAAGTACTGCAGGATGTAAAAGAAAGAGTATCGGATAAAATGGATGAGACCGATGAAAGCATGCTGAAGATCGATATTCATAAGAGCATTCCTGAGCTGCTGATGGATAATACCGACCGTAACCGGACTTCTCCTTTTGCCTTCACCGGTAACAAATTTGAGTTCCGTGCTGTAGGTTCCACGGCCAACTGTGCCAACCCGATGACCGTATTGAATACGATCATGGCTGACACCCTGAAGCAATTCAAGAAAGAAGTGGACGCTTTAATTGAAAAAGGCGAGAAGAAAGAAATCGCGATCATGCATGTGATCCGCCAGTATATCGTTGCCAGCGAAAAAGTTTTATTCGAAGGCGATGGTTACAGCGAAGCCTGGGCCAAGGAAGCGGAAAAAAGAGGTTTACCCAATGTAAAAACCACACCGCTTGCACTGGATGCCATGGTGACGGAGAAAGCAAAGAAACTCTTTGAAAGCAACCATATCTACTCCCATAGCGAACTGGAAGCCCGTCACGAGATCGAACTTGAAAAGTACATCAAGAAAGTACAGATCGAGAGCCGCATTATGGGTGAACTGGCCACCAGCCACGTTTTACCTACCGCGATCCGCTACCAGAATCTCCTGGCCAACAATATCCGGGGCCTGAAAGAAGCCGGTCTGAGTGATGCTGCTTTTGCCAACCAGAAACAGATTCTCGAAAAGATCTCCGAGCACATCAATAAGACGTCCGACCTGGTAGAGAAAATGATCGAAGCCCGTAAGGTTTGTAACAATATGGAAAGTACCCGCACCAAGGCCATTGCCTACCAGAGCCAGGTGAAGGATGCCTACTTCGATGACATCCGCTACCATGTTGACAAACTGGAACTCCTGGTGGATGACCGCGAATGGTACCTGCCAAAATACCGGGAGATGTTGTTCCTGCGTTAATAGAAGAATTCGCTTAAGATAAAAGCCCTGGTTTTACACCGGGGCTTTTTTTTAGATAGTAGTTAGCAGTTAGTAGATAGTAGTCGGTTTCCTAAGAAAGATGATCCTAATTCTGATGGATGCATACTGCCGACTGCTATTGCCGACTGCCTATTGCCGACTGCCGACTGCCGACTGCCTACTGCCGACTGCCTGCTGATCAGAAATTCGCCTTCATCACCCGCAGCACATTCCCTCCCAGGATGCGTTTGATGGATTTTTTGGAATAGCCACGACGGAGTAACTCTTCGGTGATCTTTGGATAGGTCGTTACATCTTCAAGACCGACCGGTACTGATCCTACCCCATCATAATCCGAGCCGATACCCACATATTTATCGCCAACAAGTTTAACAATATAATCGATATGATCCACCAGTTGGGATAAAGAAGGGCGAGCGGCATTCATCAGCGAATCATAGGTCTGGTCAAAAGCTGACATAATATGATTACGGTTTGATTGTGGTAATCCCTGCGCCAGCAATCCTCCTTGTAACGAATCTTTACGTTCAAACAAGCGCTTTTGCAACTGATCATACTCCTTGCTGATAAATCCGGAATAAAAATTTATACAGATCACGCCACCATTCTTAGCCACAGCCCGGATCTGATCATCCTTTACATTGCGGAAAACCGGGCAGATGGACCAGACCGAGCTATG
>CAZLRY010000546.1:0-2283 GCA_964561675.1 uncultured Chitinophaga sp. | reverse complement strand
TCTTCATATGCATTGATATTAAAATGAGTACCCAGTACTTCTATTTCGGAAGCAATTGTTTTGACTTTAAATGGTTTATTGATACTTTTAGCAACTTCAAAATAGGCTTCCCCGGTAATTTCCACCCGTCGTTCATTCCCGGCGAAAAATACAGGGAAACGAATCGAGGATGCCGCATTCAGCCATACTTTAGTACCATCAGATAATGTTACCTGGTACTGCCCGCCACGGGGTGTGGAGATGGTATTGTAGAAAGCTGCATCATTGGCGGTCAGCTGTTTTCCACCAGTGGTATATGCCAGTAATCCATTGCTCAGTTTTTCCACTTTAATATTACCCTGCTCGGATAATGTTCCGTCAGCTGCACTGTCAAGGATAATAGCTGATCCGTCAGCCAATCTGAGTATGGCTTTATTCCCTCCCGGTGCCAGATCTGTAACTACGGAACCCGCAGATGTTTCAGCGAGCGAATTGGCAGAGCTGCTATCAGTCGTAGTCAGCCGGTAAACAGTGGCTGTGAGAAAAACCAACAGAATCGCTGCAGCAGCAAAATACCATTTGCGACGGGATTGATGCAGGGAATAAACCGGTGCCTCTTGAATCGTTTTCATCAGACGCTCACGGATATCAGTCGTTAATTGTACTTCGGTCTTTCCGGTGAGCAATTCAGCTTCACGGTCATCAAATGTATGATACCACTCATTTAATTGTTGCAACTCATCATTCGTAATGGTGCCAGTCTGATACTTTTCGATCAATACCAATATGTTTTCCGGAATCCTCATATCATATAAGTGATTCCAGATGCCCCTGGCACCCACGCATTAAAAAAATAATTTGGGAAAACAACGAATGAAGGAAAATCAGAAAAGGTTCAAAAAACTTCGGGTAGCCAGTTTGAGCTGACGGAGCGCTTTATTTAGTTGATTTTCAACCGTTTTTTGAGATATATGTAGTTCGCGGGCGATCTCTTTTGCCGGCATCCCCTGCTCCCGGCTGTATTTGAAAATAAGCTTACATTTTTCGGGCAATTTCTCCACTTCGGTGTCAATCAGCTCAAGAATCCTTTTATAATGCAGCTTGTTTTCAACCGGCTGATCATCCACTACTTGTGTACCTTTATTCAATTTATACGCCCTCTCCCGTTCCATCCGCCGGATCCTGGCAAGTACCATATACTTAACCGCTGTTGCAAGGTAATTTTCTAATGTATCGATGTTGATTTTTTCCCGGTTTGCCCAGAGACTGGCAAACACATCATGTACAATATCCTCAGCAGACTGCATTTCCCGCAGCCGGTTGTAGGCTATTGAAAAAAGCGGCTTCCAGTAACGGTGATAGAGTTCAGTAAAAGCAGTCTCATCACCCTCACAAAGCAAGCTCAGCAGTATCTTATTATCATATAATTGATACCCGTTCATTTCAGCAATCGTAACTAAAAATAGTAAATAACCCGGACCAACACAAAATTTGTTGTGAACCAGCCTGAAATTAAGGTATGATTTTAATCAGGCACCTCAATATATGCTATAATTTCCTTCTCACTCAATAACATCAGGTAAGTAAAGGCAGAATTGATAAAAAAGTAATGATGGATATATTTCTGTTGTAGTTTTGAAACACAAATATTGTCATTGAAAAAATTTATATGCAGCTGGCTGCTAGCGTTGGGACTTCCAATTCTTCTGCCGGCTCAACAAAAAGACCCGGCCTGGGATCAAACGGCAAAAAAAAACTGGCCAGCCTCTTTTCAGCAGGTACAAATACAATCATCCGCAGACAAGACTGTCCAACAGGCCTGGTATAGTCAATCAACCGGCCCCTCCTATCAACCGCTAATTGTCTCCCTGCATACCTGGAGTGGCGATTACAACCAGGAAGATCCCCTGGCCGCTGAGGCATTGCTGCGCAACTGGAATTATATTCACCCGGATTTCAGGGGTCCAAATAACCACCCGGATGCCTGTGGCAGTCCGCTTGTCATTACCGATATAGAAGACGCTATCCGGTTTGCCATTGACAAAGGGAAAGTGGATACCGGCAATATTCATATCATCGGCGTATCAGGCGGGGGATATGCGGCCCTGCTGGCTTATATGAAAATCCGCTACCCGGTAAAAAGTTTTTCTGCCTGGGTACCTATCAGTGATCTGCGTAGCTGGTACTGGGAGTCCAGAGGGAGGAAGGCTAAGTATGCGGAAGATATAGAAAAAGTGGCCATGAAAAATCAGGTGATGGACTGGAAAGAACTGGACCGTCGTTCTCCTATGCGACTCCCCTTCC
>CAZLRY010000545.1:0-2283 GCA_964561675.1 uncultured Chitinophaga sp. | reverse complement strand
GGATTTACAGATTTATTTATCGGCAGCCGGACCATTCCTTTTGAGTATGGAAAAATTCCTTCCTCGTATTTACTGGTCAATGATGGCAAGGGAAAATTCACGGATCGTACCGATCAGTATGCACCGGAACTGAAGCAAGCCGGATTCGTGACCAGTGCCCAATGGCTGGATATGGATGGCGATAAAAGGAACGACCTGCTTTGTACGTATGAATGGGGCGTGCCTACGGCCTGGACCTGGCAGGAGAATAAACTGATCAAAAAAGAACTGACCAATAATAAGGGTTGGTGGAATTTCATGTTGCCGGTGGATCTGGATAAGGACGGGGATCTTGATTTTATTGCCGGTAATCTTGGACTCAACTCACGGCTGAAAGCCACAAAGGATGAACCTGTTCGCCTGTATGTAAATGATTTTGATAATAACGGGAAGAACGAGCAGGTACTGACTTATTACCTGGGAGGTAAGGAAATACCTTTTGCCAATAAAGCGGAGCTGGAAAAACAAATGCCGGGGTTGAAGAAAAAATATCTCTATGCGGCCGATTTTGCAAAAGCCCGGCTCAATGAATTATTCAGTCCGGATAAGCTCAAATCTTCAGTCCAGTACACTGCCGATTATTTCTCCAGTGCCGTATTCATCAATAAAGGCAATTTACAATTTGAACTCATCGCGCTGCCCTATGAAGCGCAACTTACTGAACTCCGATCCGCTGCCGTAGTGGATGCAAACAAGGATGGATTGCCGGATATTCTGCTGGGGGGTAATTACTATGAGAATAATATTGAAATGGGCCGTTACGATGCGGGCTATGGCAGCCTCTTACTCAACCGGGGCCAGGGGCAGTTTGCTACCGAAGCATTGAACGGTCTTACCATCAAAGGACAGCTGCGGCATATGGCTCCGGTAATGATAAATAAGCAACCCGCTTACTTCCTCGCCATGAACAATGATACGGCCAGGGTAATCCGCTTTCAGCAATAATAAAAAAATTAAATCACCGGGTAGTAGATTCGGGTGATCCATTGGCTGCTGTCTTTTTCCATGGTCCGGTCGGTGACCATGGATTCAAATGGAATCGCAGGAGCAAGTCGTTTATAGTCGGTCACATAATGGGTGATCTGTTCATAGGCTTTTTTGATTTCCCCCGGCCCGCCTTTTACTTCCGTGATCAGGATATTGCCTCCGCCCAGCATCCATTTATAATGGATTTCCCCGGCATCGGGCAGGCGACGGTCCACGGGTATCGCCACTCTTACATCAAACAATAGGCTGTCACGCGTAAACACATTGAGCATGGGATAGCCGGTGGAGGTTGCCTTTTTTGCCAGGATATAGTCATTCAGTTTTTTCACCATGGCATATACCTGTTCGGTGGAAGGAAGACTCTTTGATTGTGTGGCAATAAATACGAGATTAGAATCTACCACTTTTTCTTTCCGGATATCATACCCGTAAAGTTTGGCTACAGCGCTATAATTGGAATTGATCGCCTGCAGCATGCGGGCGAAATGGTCTTTGATTTTTACCGCTTTCAGGTAAGCCGATATCCGGCTGAAGGGATTGTTGGTAGCCGGAAAACTGGTTTCAATATGGAGTAAACTGGAATCGGTTTTGATAGCGATCAGGGTCAGTTCGGCCGTGGTTTCCACCGAACCCTCTTTCACTAAAATGGAGAGGGATAACATTTTCTGTTCCAGTGGCTGAAAGAGTCCGCCATCCAGTTCCCAGGCACCCGCTTCGTTCATGGCCTTGCTGCCCGGCCACCATTCGGCCCAGGAGCTGGGTTGACTGAGTTTTCGGTAAAGTCCTTCTTTATTCGCCTCTATCCTGAGATTCTGACTGATTTTCAGTGTGGAGGGTATAAACAGGTAAGTGGCACCGAGTGCCAGTGCCAGTAAAACGAGGCTGATCAGGATCCATTTTTTCATATGTGCCGTCTTTCTTTCTCAACGTGAAAAATAATACATCTCCCAATAACCACCCAAATCCTTTTTGGTTGAAAGGTTTTATTTAGTGCATTGGAACTGAATTGATTTCATAGGAGAAAACCGGCCTCAATTTCCCAACAACAAACGTTTGCAACAAGCTGTCTGCCTTTGTTTCAGTACGGTACTCCCTGCTGTTTTTTGTACTTTCCGGGTCCAAACGATTGCATATGACATTGGCAAAACCACGGTTAAGTTTCTGGCAGATCATTAACATGAATGTGGGCTTCTTCGGCATTCAATACAGTTTTGGTTTGCAGCAAAGTGCCGTGAATCCCATTTATGATTTCCTGGG
>CAZLRY010000544.1:0-2284 GCA_964561675.1 uncultured Chitinophaga sp. | reverse complement strand
TGATTGATAAACTAAGAGAGGGGAAGGATGTCAATTAAAAATTCAAAAGTAAAAAGTAAAAAGTAAAAAATCCTAAAGCAGAAAGAGAATGCCCCTTTGACAATTGACCTCAGCAGGAGCTGTTGTCCGAGAAATCGGACCGAAGCATCGGACTACCGGCTTGTCCTCCGTAGCGCTGCCTGCCGGAAGGCGGGTTTAGCGTAGGAGGGCTAACTACTATCTTAATTGCAACCTAATAACTCACACAACTTCGCCTCCAGCGCGGGACCCCGCAGGTTCTTGGCAATGATTTTCCCTTCCGGATCCAGCAGATAGTTTTGCGGAATACTCTGTATACGGTAGAGGCGCGCTGCTGCATTATTCCAGAATTGCAGATCGCTCACATGTGTCCAGGTAAGATTGTCTTCATGTATGGCTTCTATCCATCTTTCTTTTTGTCCAGGACGATCCAGCGAAATGCCAAGCACTGTAAAATTCTTTGGACTGAATTTTTTGAAATTCTCTACCACATTGGGGTTTTCCTGGCGGCAGGGGCCACACCAGCTTGC
Source organism: uncultured Chitinophaga sp. (assembly GCA_964561675.1). Classification (GTDB taxonomy): domain Bacteria; phylum Bacteroidota; class Bacteroidia; order Chitinophagales; family Chitinophagaceae; genus JJ008. The sequence continues at coordinate 1,736 of CAZLRY010000544.1, read as the reverse complement.
CCAGAAATCCACCAGCACATATTTCCCCCTGAAGGAGGAAAGAGCAACCGGGGTGCCGGAGGTATCCGCCTGGGTAAAATCAGTGGCGAGGGAACCGATCGCTCCAATCTTGCTGTCAGCAATCGTGGTTGCAATCTGTTTACCAGCCTCGGACTCTTTAACTGAAGGATCCAGTTTCTTATATCGTTCCTCCAGCTGCTGAGGATCTTCTTTAAAACCATAGGTGGCAGAAAGTACAAAGGCAGTTACCAGTGATTGGGGCTTTTCCTGCACCATTTTATCAATTGATTGCTGAACAGCCGTCTCCATTTTCTTATGCGTCGATAACATACTGTCTCTGTCTGGTCCTGGCATCGTATTATTAATAATGGAAGCCAGAGAACTGAGTTGCTGGGCCAGGGGTATAAATTCCTTTACAAACACATCGAAGTCTTTATGAGAAGCGGAACCTTCAATCTTGAACTCACCGGGCTTGGACTTATCACCTGAAAAACTGATAGATTTGTTTTCAACGTAAATCTCTACGGGCTTTGGTTCAGTACCGATAAATAAGAAGCAAAGTACAGGCTCAGTTACCGTTCCTTTTAACTGAAAAGCCGTCTGATTCAAAACGCCCGCAGCCAGATCGCTATTATCCCCATTACGAACCAGCCTTATCGTGGTCCCGTCCGGATAACCAGCCAGTTTGCCATTGATCGTAAAGGAAGGGTCTTTCTGGGCCAGCGAAAAAAGAGGAGCCAGCAAAAACAGGAATATCATTTTTTTCATAAGTGGGGCAACTTTAAAGCCTGAAATAAGGTACAAAGATACGCAAAGGGCCGGTATCAGTAAAACCTTCTCAGCTCAGGACAGACGACAAAAAGCTTTTTGTGGATGCATTAACATCTGTACTGTTTTCCAGGGCTTTAATGTAAGCGCTGCCGATAATTCCGCCGGCGGCCTGTTTACAAACCGAGTCAAAACTGATTTTATCCTTTATTCCGAATCCAACCAGCACAGGGTTCTTCAATCCGAGCCCCTGCAACCGGGACAAGTAGTCTTCCGATACAGTTGTGCTTTTATCCCCTCCAGTGGTGGAAGAGGATGAAACCGCATATAAAAAACCGCTGCTGAGGCTATCCAGTTTACGGACGCGTTCATCAGCGGTTTCCGGGGTCACCAGGAAGATAAAATCCAGGTTGTATTTTTTAATAATAGGGCCATACTCATTTTCAAATTCAAATTCCGGGAGGTCAGGCAGGATCAGTCCGTCCACGCCAACGGCAGCCGCATCTGCACAAAACTGCTCAAAGCCATATTGCAGCACCGGGTTCATATAACCCATCAGTACAACCGGTAGGTTGATTTCGTTCCTGAAATCCCGCAATTGTTCAAACAGTATCCGGATTGTCATACCATTGGCCAGGGCCACTGAACTGCTGTGCTGGATCACCGGCCCGTCGGCCAACGGATCACTGTAAGGCATACCGAGTTCGATCAGATCCGCCCCGTGCTCCTGCAATGCCCGCATCACCGGCAAGGTATCGTGCAGGGCGGGGTAGCCCGCGGTACAGTAGACGTTTAAAACTGAAACAGGCTTATCCTGAAATAATCTATTAATTCTGCTCATAATAAAACTCAAGCTTTCATCGTGTTCATATACGTAGCCAAATCCTTATCCCCTCTCCCGCTCAAACATATAACCACCACATCCTTCTTATTAAAATTGATCATCTTCAATGCATGTAAAGCATGCG
>CAZLRY010000543.1:0-2287 GCA_964561675.1 uncultured Chitinophaga sp. | reverse complement strand
TTAAGAAGGGCAGCCGTTTTTACTGGTACACACTGACCGGCGGCACAGATAATGGTGAGTTTTCAAGAAAAACACTGGTGAATGGGATAACTTCCGCATCTGCGGCCGGTGGCCCCTCCACTTATAAGGAACTGAGCCCTTATTCGGGGTCAACAACTAATGGAATACGGGTGGTAGTGCCCGGAAGAGCTGCGGTGTTTATGGTTGTATCAAAACAATAAATGATCATGAAAAAAATATTTATTGCGGCCTTTCTTCTTTTTATTTCCAGCCTTACTGTCTTTGCACAGAAACCGGTCATTATCAAAACAGGGGAAGGGGTGATTGTTTATCCCTATCAACCCCGGGAGGGGAGTGTAAAAGCGGTACGTTTGAAAGTATTCGCAGACGGAATCATTCGGGTTACCTCAGCTCCGGAACTTTCCTTTAATGACAAAGAAAGCCTGACCGTAATTAAGCAACCGGAAAAAACGGGCTGGGAGATGGAGGAACAGAATGGATATGTACTGTTGAAGACAAAAGAACTGGTGGCAAAAATAAAGCTGAGTTCGGGGGCTGTTTCATTTTTTGACCAGTCCGGAAAAACGCTCCTGCGTGAACGGGATATAAATGGGAAAAGCCTTCAGCCCGTAATGGAGGAGGGTAAAAAATTGTATAGTCTCCGGCAGGTGTTTGAATCGGATAAGGAGGAAGCCTACTACGGACTTGGACAACACCAGGATGACAGCTGGAATTATAAAGGCAAAAAGGTGATTTTCTTTCAGAATAATACGGAAGTAGCGGTTCCTTATTTAGTCTCTGTTAAAAATTACGGCATCCTCTGGGACAACTACTCCTACAGTGAAGCGGGTGATGTGCGTCCAATGCAGCAACTCTCCGCTTTAGCACTCTATGATAAAAAAGGACAGCCCGGATGGCTGACTACTTCGTATTACAATGACAAGGATAAACCCGGTGATCTGGTGTTTGAAAAAGCAGAATCAGAGATCTGGTATCCATATATGAATGATTTGCTGCAGCGGGCACCCAAAGAATTTAAGCCTGCTACAGGTAAAATTGTCTGGGAAGGTAGTTTGTCAGCAGATCAGTCCGGTTACTATGCCTTTCGTTTTACTTATGGAGGCTATCTCAAACTCAGCGTTAATGGGAAAGTTGTTTTCGACAAATGGCGTCAGTCCTGGAACCCAGGGACGGTACTCGCTGATATTTTCATTGAAAAATCGAAACGAAGTGAAGTAAAAATTGAATGGATACCCGATGGCGGGGAATCCTATGTCTCGGCATCATTCCTTCCTCCGGCCCCTTTGGAAGATGAACATACATTTAGTTTTATTTCCTCTGCCGGATCACAGATCGACTATTATTTTGTAAAGGGGAATTCGCCGGATGAGGTGGTGAAAGGCTACCGGGAACTGACAGGTAAAGCTCCAATCGTACCCCGTTGGGCTATGGGCTTCTGGCAAAGCCGTGAACGCTACAAATCGCAGGAGGATATCCTGAATACGGTCGCTGAATTCAGGAAAAGAAAGATTCCGATGGACAATATCGTTCAAGACTGGTTTTACTGGAAAGAGAATGACTGGGGCAGCCAGGATTTTGACCGTAGCCGTTTTCCCAATGCAGACAGTATGATCGAAGTGCTGCATAAAAAGTATAATGCACAACTGATGATCTCCGTATGGCCCAAGGTCTACGAAAATATTCCAGTTTATAATGAGTTCAATAAAAACGGGTGGTTGTACACAAGGAATATCGCTGATCGTCAGAAAGACTGGGTGGGTCCGGGTTATGTATCTACTTTTTATGATGTGTTCAATGAGAAGGCCCGTAAAGCGTTCTGGGAGCTGTTGAATAAAAAGCTCTACAGTAAAAAGATTGATGCGTGGTGGATGGATGCCAGTGAGCCGGATATTCAATCCAATGTATCCCCGGAGAAACGAAAACAACAGATGCAGCCGCTGGCCATGGGCACGGCTGCTGAATTTATGAATGCCTACCCGTTGTTGAACGCGAAAGGTATTTATGAAGGTCAGCGGGGTGCAGACAGCACGAAGCGTGTTTTCCTGCTTACCCGTTCTGCTTTTGCCGGTTCTCAACGGTATGCTGCCAGCATCTGGAGTGGGGATATTGGTGCCCGTTGGGAAGATATGCGGACGCAGATCAGTGCCGGATTGAATTATTCTATTTCAGGTTTGCCATACTGGACTCTGGATATCGGTGGATTCGCGACTGAAGTCCGGTACAATAAAGTACCTATGGCGCCAGCGGATGAAGAAGAATGGCGTGA
>CAZLRY010000542.1:0-2289 GCA_964561675.1 uncultured Chitinophaga sp. | reverse complement strand
CTAAATACCGGCGACATGAAAAAAATAACCCTGCTGCTCAGCATCCTGTCCTTGGTCATCTTTCTGACCAACTGCGATTCAACAACGGAGAAAAAAAAGGGGAACGCCACCGCTACAAACGACACAAGCAGTCAACTAAAAAGTCCCTTGGAAACCGGGCAGGAAATGGCGATGAAAACCAAAGCTGTATTGGGCAAGTACCTGGTAACAGCCATACAGGATAAGGGTATGGAAGGTGCCATTGAATTTTGTTCTACCCGGGCTATACAGATCACCGACAGCATGAGTACGGTGTTGGGCAGTCGCCTGAAACGGGTGGCCGAAAGAAACCGGAATCCGGTGAACCTTGCATCCGCGGAAGAACTTTCGTATATACAAGAAATCAACGCTTCCCTCGCCAGGAATGAAAAACCCAAACCTCAGTTGAAAGAGACCGCTGAAACCTACACCGCCTATTATCCTATTCTGACAGAACAATTATGTCTTCAATGCCATGGAAATATAAAAGCAGATATAAAACCAGCCACGCTTTCCACCATCAACCGTCTCTACCCGGGTGAGAAAGCCACCGGTTATAAACTGAACGAACTCCGTGGCATCTGGGTGGTGGAGATGAAAAAAGGAGAATAAGTTTTGCAGTGATCTCTCCGTTGTTATAAGCAATGAGATTGTATCCAATAAACAAACATGGGAATACCCCTCCTTTTACTTATTTTCAGTACATGAAAAAAACCATATTCCCATTAGCACTGGCGTTTGTACTCTTTGCTTGTCAGCAGACCAACACAGTAGCTGATCTGGCGACTGCCAAAAAAGAAATCGGCAACATGCTGGATTCCTTTAACCGAGCAGCGGCCCGGGCGGACTTCAATACCTATTTTAACTATTATACAGAAGATGGTATTTTCTGTGGCACAGATGCCACCGAACGCTGGAATAAAAAAGAGTTTATGGCCTGGTCCAAACCCTATTTTGATAAAGGCAAAGCCTGGGATTTCACTGCTTTCGACCGTCATATTTACCTGACTCCTGATGGTAACATGGCCTGGTTTGATGAACTCCTCAGCACCCAGATGAAGATCTGCCGGGGGTCGGGCGTAATCGTCAAACAAAACAATGAATGGAAACTGAAACAATATGTGTTGTCCACTACCGTACCCAACAGTCTGGTGGATACGGTAACCATTATGAAAACCACTGAAGAAGACTCGTTAATGCGGGTTTTTTCGGGAAAATAATTGTCATCCTTTGTTTTTAACATTCTTTACCTAATAAATAGTTGTTATCCGGTTAAACTAAACTCCACCAGTTCCGTCTTAAGCCCACCATCAATCGAACCACCATGTACCGACCAAAGACGCTTGCGATTACCGGGCTGTTGACCCTTTTTATATTCCTGGCTTGTAAAAAAGAATCCAGTACTCCTGCCAATGATCCCGTTTCGGCAGTATTGAATTTGCCAGCCAACCCATTCAACTATGCGAATATTTCCCTGCCGGGTTACCTGAATTCTCCGCCCATCCAGGGACAGATCAATACCCCGGCCACGAACCCGATTACCAATGATGGCGCCACTTTAGGACGGGTCCTTTTTTACGACAAAAATTTATCCGCCAACAATACGATCTCCTGTGCCTCCTGCCATAAACCCGAATTGGGGTTTTCCGATACCGCCTTTAAAAGCAAAGGTTTCAATGGTGGCTTAACCGGCCGCAATTCAATGTCCCTCGTCAATGCCCGCTTTTATACCCCAGGCAGTTTTTTCTGGGATCAGCGGGCGGCCACGTTGGAAGCCCAGGTAGTGGCCCCGATACAGGATCTCGTGGAAATGGGGATGACCCTGCCGGCCCTGGAAACCAAACTCAGTACACTGGCCTATTATCCGCCTTTATTTAAAAAAGCATTTGGCAACGAAACGATCAACAGCGACCTTATCTCCAAAGCCCTGTCACAGTTTGTCCGTTCCATTGTTTCTTATCAATCAAAATATGATGCGGGCCGCGCCACACTTCCGGCCAATCCGGCGCCGGCTCCGAATGCCGTATTCCCCAATTTTACAGCGCAGGAAAACAGGGGCAAGGAATTATTCCTGACTCCCGCCAATGGCTGTGCCGCCTGTCATGGTACTGAAACTTTTGTAGCCCCCACTGAAAAGAACAATGGGATTGATATGAATACCGTGGACCGTGGCTTCGGTGCTGTTTCCAACAATCCTAACCAGGATGCCACATTCAAAGTAACCACACTCCGCAATGTGGAACTCACCGCTCCTTATATGCATGATGGCCG
>CAZLRY010000541.1:0-2291 GCA_964561675.1 uncultured Chitinophaga sp. | reverse complement strand
CATTATAATATGATTTTTCTGCTTTCGTATTTTTTACTTTTTACTTTTTAATTTTGACTTCCTGACTTCTTCCCCTATTTCTTACTAACTCTATACAAACTCCCTCCATCCGTCACAGCAAACAACATTCCTTTGTAAAAGGCCACATCGCGGAAACGCTCATTTTTGTCGGCCAGTAAGCGTTCTTCACCGGTTACTTTGTTGTTTTTGATGATCAGGCGGGCGATATGCTGTCCGCTGAGACCGCCAATGAAAAGATTGTTTTCCCATTCAGGAATATCCTTGCTCTTGTAAAAAGTCATACCGCTGGGTGAGAGGGTGGGATCCCAGTAGTAGACGGGCTGTTCCATTCCTGCTTTTTGCTGGAGGGCTTCACCTACTTTTTGTCCGCTGTATTCAATGCCATAGGTAATAACAGGCCAGCCATAGTTTTTGCCGGCTTTGATGATATTCAGTTCATCACCTCCACGAGGACCAAATTCCGCTTCCCAGAGATCACCGGTTACCGGATGAATATCCAGGCTCTGACTGTTACGAATGCCATAGGCATAAATTTCAGGCAAGGCACCTGCTTGTTTGGCAAAAGGATTTCCAGGGGCAGGTTTGCCGTCTTTCGTGATGCGGAATATCTTTCCTAAACCTGAACTGAGTAACTGGGCCTGCGCTCTTCCTTCGGAAATGGAACGTTCACCGGTACTGACAAAAAGATATCCGTTTTTATCAAACAACAGGCGGGATCCGAAATGTAATACACTTTTCAAAGCGGGTGTTGCCCTGAAAATGACCACCGGATTATCCACGGTCCCGTTTTTTTCATTGAGTTGTCCTTTGGCTACGGCCATCAGGTTACCACTTCCTGATGTTTCGGAGAAAGACCAGTAAATCGTTTTATTTGTGGCATAGGCCGGATCGGGTGTTACGTCGAGCATGCCTCCCTGGCCTTTATCATCCACCTGGGGGAACCCGGTGATTTTTTTCACCAATGCACCATCAGTGGTATGAATCTGCATATATCCTTTTTTGAACGTAAGCAGTAATTGTCCATCGGGCAATGGTACCACGGCCCAGGGTTGCCCCAGTTTTTCACCGATCTTATCTACCTTATAGGGAGTTGTGGTTTTAGCACCGCCAATCCGGGTCTGTCCGGTAAAAGCTGGTTTATATTCCGCATTGGCCTTCCGGGTTTCCACCGGGGGCAACTGATCGCCTTCTGAGGTATTGACAGGGTTGCCATTGCTATGGAGACAGGCATTCAAAAGAATGGCCGATCCGGCTAATAAAAAAAGAACAGGTAATTGTTTCATGCGTACAATGTTGAGGCGTAAAAATAATGAACTCTGTGCTAACAACCCCGTAGATAAATTGTTTAAGCGTAAGGAGAATTGTGCCCGGTAAGCTAAATAGATAAAATAGTATGAACTTGTGGCTCCGGGTCCTGCTTTTTTTATTCTTTGTAATACCCTTCACTCAACCCGAATTTTCTTTCCGGCGCCTTATTCTCTATTTCATGAAAGGCAGTGGGGGAGAGACCTGTAAAATCCTTATACTCTTTTACCAGGTGTTGGTAGTCGTGATAGCCGCATTCAATCGCAATCCGGAGCCAGTCATAGTCCGGCTTCGAGTTTTTTAACCGGAAGGCCCGGTCGAAACGGATGATCCGTTCATATAATTTCGGATTGACGCCGGTCCGTTCTTTAAAACGACGTTCAAACTGTTTGGTACTCAGACATGCTTCACTGGCCAGCTGATCAAGGCTGTATTTTGCGTTTCCGTATAATAACAATTCCCAGGCCTGATCGGTCAGCAGCCGGGGCTTTTTCTGATGTCTTATCAGGCCACGCACAAATTGATTGGCTACCTGTATCATATCAGGATAACTGATTGCATGATACAGCTGTTCATTGACCCATCTTACTTCACTGCTAAAAACTGCTTCGGCGTCGATATATTGGTTGTTTAGTTCGCAGGCAGACATGCCCGTGAGCCGGTACAACGCACCGGGATAAAAAATGATCTGGAATACCAGGAAAGTATGACCGATCATCCGGTGGGTGACTTCGGTAAACTGACCATACAGGACAACCGGAATATGTTTGATTTCCTTTCCGGATTCTGCATATTGAACGGTTTCCGTATCGTAAGGATAAAATGCCAGACAATGTTCCGGCCTGGGCGGATAGGCCTTGGGCGGCACTACCTGTCCTTTTTCAAACTGGAGGTGCACGATCCTGTACAATTGTACAAATTCCCGTAATTCGGGTGCTGGTATGAAATCTTTAAGAAGCAAAATG
>CAZLRY010000540.1:0-2310 GCA_964561675.1 uncultured Chitinophaga sp. | reverse complement strand
TGTTTTGGGCAAGATAAGAAGAACATTTGAGGAAGTTTACTGTTGTAGGATCATCCGTTTTCCAATCATTAACTTTGTTCCATGAAGCAATTCGATGTACCGGATTTTTACCGCAGTCCCCTGATCGCTGCAATTAAAAAAAAGCGGAAAGAGGCTGATAAAATGAAAAAGGATTTCAGCCCCACCCTGCTTGATTTCGGCCCGGTACAGATTTCCCTGGCCCGCCATTTCGGGTTCTGTTATGGGGTCGAAAATGCCATTGATATTGCTTTCCGGACTGTTGCTGAAAATCCCGGCAAACGGATTTACCTGCTCAGTGAAATGATCCATAATCCGCAGGTCAATGCCGATCTGGTGAGCCATGGGATTCAATTTCTGCAGGATACACATGGCAAACAGCTGATCGCCTTTGAACAGGTTACAGCCGATGATATTGTGCTCATCCCGGCATTTGGCACCACGCTCGCTATTGAAAAACAACTACAGGAGAAAGGTATTCCTACGGAGAAATATAATACCACCTGTCCCTTTGTGGAAAAGGTTTGGAACCGCAGCGAGGTTATTGCGCAAAAAGAGTATACGATTGTCATACATGGCAAGCCCGGTCACGAGGAAACAAGGGCTACATTTTCACATGCCGCAGCGAATGGTCCGGCAGTGGTGGTAAAAGATATGGAGGAAGCCGAATTACTGGCCAGCTTTATCACCGGAGAAAAGAAAGCGGATGAATTCTATTCCGTATTCAATGGGCAATATTCCACGGGATTTGACGTCACCCTACACCTGAAACGTTTAGGCGTGGTGAATCAAACGACCATGCTGGCGAGCGATACACAGGCTATTGCCGATTATCTCAAAAAAATAATCGTGGCGCACACAGGGGATCCGGCCGGTTTTGCCGATACCCGTGATACCCTGTGCTATGCCACTAACGATAACCAGACGGCAGTCAGCACCATGCTGGAATCGAAAGCTGACCTGGCCATCGTTGTTGGCGGGTATAACTCATCCAACACTTCTCACCTGGCAGAGCTATGCGAAATACAATTGCCCACCTTTTATATCAGCAGTGCCGAAAAGCTCATTTCACGGGAAGAAGTCCTTCATTTTGATTTTCACCAGAAATTGGAAAAAAACAGCAAAGGGTATCTGCCGGATAATGTTCCGGTACATATTCTTATCACCAGCGGCGCATCCTGTCCAGATGCCATGGTGGAATCGGTAATCAATAAATTACTCAGCTTCTATGAGGGTGCTGCCTCAATGGAAACGGTGATGAGCCGATTCGAATAAAAAAACCCCTGAAGACCAGGGGTTCTGCGTAAATCGGTATATTTTATTCCTGTTACTTGTACAGGAGATCATAATATTCATGTGCCATCCGGTTACTGTCAAACTGGAAGCGTACATCCTGCATTCCGTTCTTCATCACCTGTCTCCAGGTACTGTAGTTTTCATAATAAAGTGGCAGTATTTCATTTTGCAGAATTTCGTAGAGTTTAGCCAGGTCATACTGATCCTGTTCGTAGACAGGCATATTATCATAATCCGCCATCGGAACCACAAACCCGTTATGGCCATGATTGATAAACTCCGGGATCCATCCGTCATTGGTGGAGAAGTTCACTGCGCCGTTCATGGAAGCCGTCATACCGCTGGTACCGGATGCTTCGCGTGGTACACGTGGATTATTTAACCACACATCCGCGGCCTGTTTCAGCCGCTTGGACAATCCGAGTTCGTATCCGATCAGTACGGCTACATTTTTATAGCGTTTGCTCAGGTGAACCAGTTGATTAAATTCACTGATAGCCGGATGATCCACCGGGTAAGGTTTACCGGCCCAAATGATCTGCACCGGGTACTTTGAATTATGGATCATCTCTTCAAATTTTTCTTCAGCGGTGGTGATCAGTCCCGCTCTTTTGTATCCGGCAAAACGTCTGGCCCAAACAATGGTGAATACATCCGGATGGAAAATTTTACCCGTCTGATCGGCCACTATCTCAAACGCTCTTTTCTTCAGGTATTTTTTCCGGTCATCCATCCCGTAATCATCGCCCGCTTCCATAAAGCGGTACAGTTGTTTGTCGGCCCAGTACCTCCAGTTCTGCGCATTGGTAATGGAGATGATGGGGCAAATATCCTCATACTTGCTCCACATAGCCCGCGATACATGGCCATGCAGCTGGGATACGCCATTGGCCAGGTGCGCAAAACGCAAAGCCGCCAGGGAGTGATTAAACTGATCACTGTCATTCCCGTATAATTTCTTTACGTCATCAATGGTGAGTCCGCAGAAGTAACTCA
>CAZLRY010000539.1:0-2314 GCA_964561675.1 uncultured Chitinophaga sp. | reverse complement strand
TCACTGGATGAACAGTTATGGGAGTTTGATACTGAAAAAATGGAGTTCTCCCGGCAGATCGTCAACCTCTCCGGTAAGCCTTTTTTTGAAAACGGGTATTTTAAAAACGCGTTTTATGATCAGCGGGGCGATCTCTGGGCCGCCACCAACCTGAATGGATTGCTGAAGATCAGTATGCAGTCGCAGCCGGTACAGTTTACCGGCACCAACAATGAGCAGGAAAATTTTGTAAAATGCTTCCAGGTAAATAAAGAGACAAACCGGATCATCACCGGCACCTATGGAAAGGGTTTGCTGGTCTATGACACGACCGGTAATCTGCTGAAGCGGTTTATGTTTGATGGTCCCGAAGGAGAAACCAACCCCATTATCACCACGATTGGCCAGATCGACAACGATCAGTATCTCGTATTTGTATATGCCAGTGCAAACCGTTATCTCCTTAATACCCGGACACTCAGCCTCCGGGTCATGAAACAACATTTTGAAAAGGGTGTTAATTATAAAGCCGGAAGTGGTTATTATTCAGAGCTAATCCCCCTGGGCAATCAGCAGTTCAGTTATAACGGTTCGGACCGCAGCTTCATTTTTACCTACCGCAACGGAGAATTGTTTTGCACCATAAACCCGCCGGCGTCCGTTTCAGGTATGCTCAGCAGCGGTTTCATCAAAACCCGGTATAATAGCCTGACCGGCTTCACTGGCACGCCTTACTTCAGTCAATGCCTGCGAAAAGCCGGACTGACAGACTGGTCAGCTACCTGTCTCACCAAACGAAAAAACAACTGGCTGATCGGCACCATCAAAGGAGTCTTTGAATTTGACAGTGCTCAAAACCTCCTGCATGCGTATAACAGGGAAAATGGGTTACCCGATGAACATATCTACGCGGTGATCATTGATGCGGATGGGAATACCTGGTGCAGCCATGATAAAGGACTCAGTCGGATTGACCAACAGGGGCAGGTCTTTAACCTGAACCAACAGGACGGTCTGCAATCGGATGAGTTCAATTTCGGAGCCGCCTGGAAAGCACCGGACGGACAGTTGTTCTTTGCCGGGGTAAAAGGACTTAACAGTTTTTATCCGGCCCAACTCAAAAGTATTTTAGATACCCCCCGTATTGTCATCACGCAGATCAGCAACAATGATCTTCCGGTAACGGATACCGCTTACTGGAATATAAAGCAGTTGCGCTTTTCCCATCAGCAAAACCGGGTGCGGATCCGGTTTTCTGCCATTGGCAATAATCCGGCGGCTTATTATAATTACCAGTACCGGGTCATCGGACTCGATAATTCCTGGAAAGACCTGGGCCATTCGCTCGAAATCAATCTGGCTCTTCCGCCCGGTGAATACTCGGTTGAAATAACGGGGAATCATTCCTTTAATCCGCAACTGCCGCCACAACAAAGTATCCGGCTGGTGATTGTGCCACCATTCTATAAACAATGGTGGTTTATCAGCCTGGCAGCACTGGCCTTTCTGAGTATTGCCTGGTTTGTTTTCCGATTTATCAATAAACGGAAATACCAGGAAAAACTAAAAGCACTGGAGATCCAGGCTGAACTGGAAAATGAACGGCAGCGGATCAGTCGCGACCTGCACGATAATATGGGCGCCTATACATCTGCCCTGCTGGCCAATGTAGAAAAAATGAAATTACAACAGGGCGAACAGGAAGACCTGGATAAAATGAAAGGGAATGCCGAACAGATCCTGAACAGCCTGCGGGAAACCATCTGGGTATTGAATAATAAAGAGATCAGCCTGGCCGATTTCAGTGATGGCTTTAAAACCTATTGTTTCAAACTGCTCAGAAATTTTGAACAACTGGAATTTGAAGCGGAAGAAGATATTGCAGACAACAGCCTGCTGCCGGCTGCCGTAGCCATTCACCTGAATAAAATACTGCAGGAAGCGGTACAAAATATGCTGAAACACAGCAAAGCCACCGTGATCCGGTATCATATCCGCAGCCTTGACAAACTGGAGATTACCTTGTCGGATAATGGAATCGGTTTTGATGAAGCAACGGTGCGAAAAGGAAATGGCCTCAGCAATATGCGCTGGCGGGCCGCCGAGGCCAATGCGGAGATTGTATTATCTTCCTCTCCCGGCAAGGGCAGCACACTGCAGCTCAGCCGGTAAAATGCTCCCGGCAGCGTATTGTTTTCAGTCTGGGAAGTTTTCAACTTTGTACTATGCCGGTAACCATCGCCATCACAGACGACAAACCCATCAACCGCCAGACGGTCAAGGATAAGCTGGCCGCTTATAAAGAAGTGCGCCTGGTACTGGAAGCCCGGAATGG
>CAZLRY010000538.1:0-2315 GCA_964561675.1 uncultured Chitinophaga sp. | reverse complement strand
CCAGCAACTCAATCCTCTTCTCAACCGGCGGATGCGTCGAAAACATATTATCCCAAGAAGCTGATTTATGGGAGGAAGGCTTGGGGTTATCTAAAAACAATTGGGCCACATCTCTGCTTTCAACTGCTTCGATAGCGGGATCATTGGAGACTTTGCGCAACGCATTGGCCAGGGCATAAGGTTTCTTTGTCATATCTGCGGCACCGGCATCGGCGAGGTATTCGCGGCGGCGACTGATACCGAAACGTAAGAGGAGGGAGATGAAATAGGCAACGGCAGTCACGACAATTGCAATCAGGATAATAGCGCCACTGCCTTTGGAGTCCTTGCTCTTGCGGCCACCACCGGTAAAGCGGAGACTGCGGAAAGCCAATTCGGCCAGAAAGGAGAAGATGCCGACAAAAATGATAGTGATGATCAGCACCCGTACATCACGGTTCTTAATATGAGATAATTCATGGGCAATCACGCCCTCCAGTTCTTCATCATCCAGTTTGTTGATGATGCCGCGGGAAAGAGAAATGGAAAAAGACCGATGATCGATCCCGCTGGCAAAGGCATTGAGGGAATCGTCTTCGATGATATACAATTTGGGCATGGTCATGCCCTGGGAAATACAGAGGTTCTCCAGCAGGTTGTAGACCCGTTTATTTTCCGTACGCTCCAGTGGCTTACTGCCAGTAGCCAGCCTGATAAAGGTTGAATGTCCGGCCCAGGCAATCAGGAACCAAATACCTACACCGGCTAAAACCAGGGGTGCGGTATTCAGAAATAATTGATTGGGGTCTGCCCCATGATCTTCACGGGTAAAATAAACCAATGCGTACAGCATCCCCAGCAATAATGCCGGAAAGGCAATCAGCAGGAGCGTGGAATTGAAATTGTTCCGGCGGATCTGTTTGTCTAAGCCAACGTATTCCATATGCAGTGAGCGGGGACAACCCTGGATTAAAACTGAATTTTGGGTGGCTCTTCCATCTGTTTGCGGGTATCGGCACCCAGGTCAAACATGATCTCTTTAGCAAATCCAAAATTCCGGGCTACGAGATTGCCAGGGAAGGATTCCACGGCATTATTATATTCCGTAGTGGCGCCATTGAAGAAACGACGGGCGGCTGCCAGCTTGTTTTCAATATCACTGAGCTCTTCCTGTAATTGCAGGAAATTCTGGTTGGCTTTCAGATCGGGATAGGCTTCTACCTGAACGCGTAAACCGGAGAGGGCTGAACTCAATTGTTGCTCCGCTACAATTTTGCCATCAATACTCGTAGCACTCATGGCGGCCGTACGGGCTTCCGTGATCCGGGTCAATAATTCTTTTTCGTGGGTGGCATAACCTTTTACCGTTTCCACCAACTGGGGTACCAGGTCGTGCCGCTGACGAAGCTGTACATCAATATCAGCAAATGCATTCTGGCGACGGTTCCTCAGGCGAACGAGGCTATTATACAGGCTGATGAGCCAAAAGACAATCAAGACAATGACGCCGATGATAATTAAAGGCATAATGGTGTTTTTAGTTCCTGAAATTAGTCAAAAAAGGAGAAATCACACAAAACATCGTTTTGTGGATATCGGGGTATTTTACGGCGTAGCCCTGCTCTTTTTAAAGCCGGATAAAGTTGTATATTTCGCTTCTAATTGCTTCTTCATGAGATTATTGCCCTTAGCCACTTCCGTTGTCATTACAGCGGGTCTTGTTTTTGCCCTGAATAAACAATGGGGGGCTGTTCCCCCGATGGGAAAATTTCTTAATCCCCAATATGGTTTCTGGCAGAATGCCGAACCAACAGGGGAAAATTATGATGCGTCCCTCAGTCTGCCGGGGCTTAAAGGAAAAGCGGATGTCTACCTCGATGACCGCCTCGTTCCTCACGTATTTGCAGAGAATGACGAAGACCTGTATTTTATTCAAGGATTCCTGCATGCGAAATTCCGGCTCTTCCAGATGGATCTGCAGACCAAGGCTGCGGCCGGTCGTGCCAGTGAAATCGCCGGACCCAAGGCCATTGCCTTTGACCGGGAACAACGTCGCCTCGGAATGGTCTTCGCTGCGGAAAATGCAGTCAAAGAAATTGAAAAAGACCCCGATTCAAAAAAATTATACGATGCCTATACCAATGGGGTGAATGCTTACCTGGCAGATTTAAAAGAAGCTGACCTGCCCGTTGAGTATAAACTGCTCAATATTGTTCCGGAGAAATGGAGCAACTTCCGTACGGCTCTTTTATTAAAGATGATGGCGAAAATGCTCTCTTCAGGAACAGAAAGTGACCTGGCCAATACCAATGCCAAATCCATTTTTATACCGGATG
>CAZLRY010000537.1:0-2316 GCA_964561675.1 uncultured Chitinophaga sp. | reverse complement strand
ACAGGCTGGAAAATTTTTCCCAGGGATACCAGCGCAGTTTGAAATCCATATACCACTGCACTGTTACGGTATTCTTGTTGCTCTGTATCAGATTCCAGCCCATACCGGCCCTTTCAGTACCACTGGTGCTGTTGGCCGCCGATACAGTACTATCATTAAAACCGGTAATCATGAGTACCTGGTTGCCTGGCATGCGGATTCCTTTTATCACCCCATCGGCTTCATACAAGGAAAGGGTATCTGCACCCGGGTACCAGCTTTTCCAATTAACCGGTTGACTGATCATGGTATGTACCGAATCCACGGGAGCATGGATATCAATGGCTTTGGATATCCGGAAATAAAAAAAAAAAAACAGGGAAATACCGGTGATCAGTAAAAAGAAAACAAGAAAACTTATAAAAGCCAGTTTAATGAGTCGCATACCGATTGGTTTTCTGCAGTTGCAGTATTATAAGTCAACAAATATCAGCCAAAAGGGTTTATTCCCACTTCAGCACTTTCGTCGCAATGGCATAAATAATTACCATCCAGATACCCAGGATACCAATTTCCTTCCAGCATTCCAGGATACTCAACCCTTCGAAAGAAATTTTACGGACTGCGTCATTGTATTGGGTCAGGGGCAACAACCGGCAGATCTCCTGTAGCCATTTGGGAAAAACTTCAATCGGGAAAAAGGTGCCGGACAACATCATCTGTGGAAAGCCAAAAAGATTGATCAGTAACGGAATTGATGTGTCACTTTTTACAATGCTGCTGAAAATCAATCCGACGCCCATCAGCAGAAACAACATGATAAGGGTCATGTTTATGATCGATAAAAAAGTAAAGATGCCGTTCTGCAAGGTAAAGTTCATAAAGAAATGACCGAACAGGAGCAGTACCACCACACTTAATACCTGAAAAAACAGGCGGCTCATCCCTACCCCGAGCAGGATATTAATCTTTTTAACCGGGGAGGCATAAAATCGTTTGAGCACGAGTTGTTCCCGCAGATTAAAAAAGGTAAAGGCGATACCAAATAAAGTGGAGAACAATATGGAAAAGCCTAACTGACCCGGGAGGATAAAATCGATCTGACGGTACTGTCTGACTTTCTCAATCACCGGTTCTTCAATATCCACAAAATTGACATAGCTGTCATTGAGTTGCTTCTCCAGCATCAGTTTTACCATCTTCAACGCGGGTACGAATGAATAAATAGTATTTGAACTGGCAGAAGTGGATTTGATCCCAATAGTATAGTGAGGTTTTTCTGTACTGTCCGTTGTCATTTGTATATCCAGAATAGCGGTCAGTTTGCCTTTTATGAGGTCTTTACGTAATGCCGCTGAATCGGAATAGGATACAATCTTAACACCGGGGATTTGCAGCAGTCCTTTATAAAAAGCATCCGTTGTATCAACCTTTTGAGCCAAGGCCACCCGATAAGTGACACCTCCCCCGCTTCCAAATGCGCCGAAAATCAGCACAAAAATGATTGGAAAAAGAATACTGAAAATAATCGCGCTCGGATTTCCGAAAATGGCTTTAAAACTGGCCCGGGTGATGGCCCATAAAGCCCGGGTCTGGCTATAAGGTTTTTGAACGGTTGACATGCTGGTGGCAAATGTATTTAATTACGGGTCATCCCGGAAAATAAAGATATTTGGGGCATGAATACGGCCTGGTTACTGACGGGAAGCAATATGGGTACACGGGAAGACTTTCTTTCTGCTGCAAAAAGAGAGATCGCGTTACAATGCGGAACGGTTCAGAAACAATCCTCCATTTATGAAACGGCTGCCTGGGGCAAGACCGATCAACCCGCTTTCCTGAATCAGGCACTCGAAATTATGACCCCGCTCAATGCCCGTCAACTGATCCGCCGTTTACTGAAAATTGAAAAGCAATTGGGCAGGATCCGGGAGGAGAAATATGGTCCCCGGCTCATCGATATTGACATCTTAATGTACGGGGACGAAATTCATCAGTATGAGCTGCTGAAACTCCCTCACCCCGAACTCCCCAACCGCCGCTTTGCCCTGCTCCCGCTTGCTGAGATTGCCGGAGAAGTGATCCATCCCGTATTACAACAATCCATTTACAGATTACTGGCAATTTGCCCGGATCCCCTGGAAGTAAAAAAGCTTTCCTGAATTTTTCCACAATCTTTACCGCTTTTGCAGGCCGCCCTTTCATTTCCAGTAATTTGCGCCCACATTAATATATTAAGGATCCGGGAACGGAAGTTGATGCATGAATTACCAGTTTATCACCATAGAAGGAAATATCGGTGCCGGAAAAACCACCCTGGCCAACCTGTTGAGCAAA
>CAZLRY010000536.1:0-2319 GCA_964561675.1 uncultured Chitinophaga sp. | reverse complement strand
TAAGTGAAAATTAAAAAGTCAAAAGTAAAAAAGCCCGTCAGTATCAATACTGACGGGCTTTTGTTTATAGAAAATTGTTATTACCCTTTTGTCTTAGCGGGCGTTTTTGATTTGCTGACTGGTTTTTTAACGGGTGCTTTTTTAGGTGCTGGCGGGGCTTCTTTCGGCGCATCAGTTACAACATCATCCTGCATAATTTCAGGCGTGTCAGCCATTTCTTTTTTCGCTTTTGCCTTTTGCATACTAGCACGATTGGCCATTTCAAATAGTTGTTCCAGCACATTTTTATCGGGGTTGCTAAAGCGGAACTCCATCTGGCTATTCATACTTCCTTCGGCATAGTCACCTCCGGTAATGACCAGCTGATCAAACATCTCCAGCATCTCCATCGTCTGGTTGTTTTTAGATTTCCCCGGCTTTCCAGCCATACTAAAAACCATCGTCATGATATCCCTGAAGCCAAGGCTCATCCACATATTTCCTTTTTGATTGGCCGGTAACCAGGCCGGCAGGGGGGCATTACCGGAATGGTTGAGATAAGCTTCGGCCATGGCAGCAGAGTGGGCAATTACACAAAGACTGTCATTATACATAATTGCAGGACGGAAGACGCTCATGATCTTTTCTCCTTTTTCTGTAGCTGCCAATGAATCCATTTTACGATCGGCCAAAGCTTTCAGTTGGGCAACAGCAGCTTTATCAGCTACAGGGATCACAATAAATAATCCCAGGTTTTCCAGGATTTTTTTCTTCTCTCCGTTATCATCTTCCTTCGCCGGCATTTCCATAATGGCCATCATCGCTTTGTTTTGAAATCCTTTCTGAAACAGACTAAGATCAACTTTCAGGTATTGTTTCAGGCTGTCTATAAACCCGGCCATCCCGTTTTGCTTGCTGATCTCACCTGACATATCCTTATTGAAAGCACTCATCATCAGCATCAGGATTTTTCCCTGTGGCAACCGGCTGACCAGTTGAGTGGGTAGTGGCTCCTGCGGATATTTTTGGTAGATGGCACCCATTTCCGGACTTATATAATTGCGTATAGCCCCCGCTATTTTACCATTTTCAAAATTGACAATACTGGTGCTTTCAGTTCCCTGCGCAGCTTGCAGGGTTGACAAAAACCGGGTCACAAATGGAGGAAGTTGTTGGATCTCTTTGGTAGTTGCCGGTTTAGCCCCGCTGTTCCAGATCCGGATATCGCCGCTTTCATTCATCAGTTTGCTGAATACCGGGCTGTTCACAAACGCATTGTTTGTATTGGGCGTAAGTGCTGCAAAACATTTTTCCTTCAGTTCATTATTCAGGCGTTCGGCCACTTCATTCATCCGGACTTCCATATCCCGGTTATCCAATGTATCTGTAAAAATTGCATTCAGTTCCTTTTTGCCATTACTGATTCCGGTTACGATCATTACTTCATTGTTCCAGGCAATGGCGGGACCGAAGGATTTGGGCAATAGCAGCCGGTTACTGCCAAATACTTTTATCCGGTCGTCTTCACCTTTATTCATTTTTTCCATCTGGGCGGTAAACTTTCCGGCATCACCCAGGCGGGCGATCAGGAGCGGTGAAGTACTTTCTCCATCTTCACCCGTAATGACCGTCAGGATAAAGTCCGTCGAAAAATCAATGCCTGTTCCGGAAGGATCTGACAGGAAATTTTTGATCTCTCCATTGTCATTTTTCATCATATCCTGGTAAAGCGAACTCGCACGGAAAGTTTCGCCGGGAACTTTGGAGGCGATTTTTATCAGGTTAAACCGCATCACCATACGGCTGCCGGGCTGAATGTACTTGTAAAGCAGATTGTCTTGTGCAAAACTCAGCTGGCTGCTGATCAGCACCAGCGCAATGAGGATAAGGTGTTTGATTTTCATAATCAGAATTTGTAGTTCAGTAAATCAGTGAAAGAAAGGGTTTGTTGCACCCCGGTGGCCAGTTCTTTCAGGTTACAACTGTTGCTGGCCAGTTCTTTTTCGCCGAGGATAACGATATAAGGAATATTCTTTTTCTCTGCGTATTTGAATTGTTTATCAAATTTGGATGACTCGTGATAGAGTTCCCCACGGATACCCTGACCGCGGAGTTGTTGCAGCAGTTCAAAGGCTTTTTTACTTTCTGCTTCACCGAGATTGAAAAACAGCACTTGTGTTCCGACATGTACATCTGCCGGGAACAGTTTCAGTTCTTCCAGCACATCATAAATACGGTCTACACCGAAAGAAACACCTACACCAGGTATATTGGGTACACCAAATAAACCGGTCAGGTCATCATAACGTCCGCCGCCGCCTATACTGCCCATTTTTACAG
>CAZLRY010000535.1:0-2321 GCA_964561675.1 uncultured Chitinophaga sp. | reverse complement strand
AGTCATCCTTATGTGCATTGGAGCCAGTTATATGGAATGAGTGATAATATCACATTCAACCTGGCCCATGCCGGTTGCAGTGTCAGTAAATACCTGCCTTTTGGACCCATTAAGGATGTGATACCTTACCTGATGAGAAGGGCACAGGAAAATACGTCGGTCAAGGGACAAACCGGTCGTGAGCTGGGGCTGATTGACCGGGAACTGAAAAGGCGTAAACTCTGATCAGAGTTTCAGCAAGGCTTTTAAACGGATCAGGTAGCTTAATTCTTCATGATTAATCTTACGTACACTTTCGGCAATATGCCGGGCGCTGTTGAATATCTTGACCCGGCTGGCCTGATCAAATTCATTTTCATGCCCCTGGAAATACGTTTCAAATAACTGATAGGCATTTTCGGCGGTTGCTGAATTCTCTTCCATGGTTTCAAATTCAAACTCGATCAGAAAAGCCCGGTCCGAACCGAAGCGATCTGTACTGTTCTCATGGTGCTTCCAGGCAAATAATATTTCATCATGCAGGGTTTGTCGCTCTTCGGGCCTGATTTTTTTATCGGCTGCTGCAATGGCGTAAAACAAGTTCCCCAATTCCCGGTATAATTCTCTTGGGTTTTGCATATTTTAAAGCTAAAATCTTTCCGGTATTAATTTGATGACCTTTATCATGCCACCACCTGAAGCAGATAACCATATGAAAATGAGCCTATGGCTGACCGGGCGGATTTTTCCACAGCAGTTCAACCGGCATTAAAGCAAGCAGCATTCTCCCTAACTTGCAGCCATGCAAAATTACTTAGCGTTATTGCAGCATATCCTGGATCAGGGTACCGATAAAACCGATCGTACCGGTACAGGCACCCGAAGTGTTTTCGGATACCAGCTGCGATATGATTTACAAAAAGGATTTCCGCTGGTGACTACCAAAAAAGTACACCTGAAGAGTATTATTTATGAACTGCTCTGGTTCTTAAAGGGGGAAACAAATATTGCTTACCTGAAAGAGAATGGGGTGTCTATCTGGAATGAGTGGGCCGATGATAATGGTGAACTGGGACCCGTTTACGGCAAACAATGGAGAAGCTGGGAAGGCAAGGATGGTAAAGTGATTGACCAGGTAACTGAACTGATTGCGCAGATCAAAAAGAACCCGGATAGCCGCCGGCTGATCATCAATGCCTGGAATGTAGCCGATCTTCCGCAAATGGCCCTGATGCCTTGTCATACGATGTTTCAGTTCTATGTGGCCGATGGTAAACTCAGTTGTCAGTTGTACCAGCGCAGTGCGGATGTATTTCTGGGTGTACCTTTTAATATAGCTTCGTATGCCTTACTGACCATGATGGTGGCCCAGGTTTGTGACCTTCAGCCAGGTGATTTTGTACACACATTCGGGGATGTCCATATTTACAATAATCATATGGAGCAAGTGAATCTTCAATTAAGCCGGACACCTTTTCCCTTACCGCAAATGAAGATCAACCCGGCGGTAAAGGATATCTTCGGTTTTCATTTTGACGATTTCACACTGGAAAATTATCAGTCACACCCGGGGATTAAAGCACCGGTGGCGGTATAGTTTTAATGGTCCCTGCGGGGCAGCAAAGAGATCAAAGGAGGATAAAAGAGAAAATGAGAACGTGATAATGGTAAAGTCCTACTAAATGCCAAACGACTAAACAACTAAACTCAAATGATCATTTCCCTTGTAGTAGCGGCTGCCACCAATAATGCCATTGGCAAAGAGGGCCAAATGCCCTGGCACCTGCCTAATGACATGAAGCATTTTAAAAATGTAACCTGGGGAATGCCGGTGGTTATGGGACGCAAAACCTTTGAGTCCTTAGGGAAAGCCTTACCCGGCCGGAAAAATATTGTGATCACCCGGCAGGAGGGATGGGCGGCGGATAATACAGTCGTGGTAAAATCGCTGGAAGATGCCTTGTTTGTCGCCGGACAGACCGATGCCCTCGAAGTAATGGTGATCGGTGGCGGAGAAATTTATAAAGCCTATTTTGATAAGGCTAAAAGGATATATATGACCCGGGTGGAAGCCACTCCGGATGCGGATACTTTTTTCCCGGTGATCGATGGGAAACAGTGGCAGCTGATCAGTCAGCGCAATCATGAAGCGGATGAGAAAAATTCCTTCAATTATTCTTTCCAGCAATGGGAAAGACTGGGATAGTTTTCAATCAACAGTACATGTATAGTCTTCCCCAATTAGCCCTTCGCTACCTGCAATACCGGATTCGTGCCTCGAATGGCCGGGGACATGGCATGCATTCTCCTTTTGTATTTGATTTTATTACGCGGGTGTTGAA
>CAZLRY010000534.1:0-2326 GCA_964561675.1 uncultured Chitinophaga sp. | reverse complement strand
CCCCGTGGCCGCCTTTGCGTTGCTGTTCCTTTTCATTGGGCAACTGACGGATATAACCATGATTATCGTCGGGCCAGATGATGGTGATATCGTCATCCAGTTTCAGGCCACGGCGGTACAGAGTCAGTACTTCTTTATAGGGCACAAAGATCTGCGGCACTTCACCCGGCGAACGGCCATACTGATCCTGCAGTATCTTCCGCTGATCACTGATCACCTGTTGCAACAGGGAAAGTTTGGCATCGGGATCCTTCGGACCGGGCATACTGCCATCATGAACACCCCGCATACCGATGGTGTACACATTCTCATAGTTCTTCGCTTCCTTAATACGATCATCCCAGTACTGATAGATCTGATCCTTATTGAGATCATAGCGCCACTCCCCGGGTTTCTTCCCGTATTCCGCTTCATAATTTTCGGACCATTCAAATACGTTATTACGGAGCATGGGTTCACAATGACTGCCGCCTACAATGATGGCATAATCATCCGCGACTTTCGGATTATCCTTGTAATAATAAAAAGCCCTGGTGCAGGGATGCATGGCGGGCCAGATATAATTCGCTTTTAAGCGGAGCATGAGTTCAAATACCCGGGCATAAGTCTTAGGTCCGATATCCCGGATAGCGGTATCCATTTTTTTGGCTGCCCAGGGCTGCAGTCCCCAGTCCTCATCATTGATAAAAATTCCCCTGAATTGTACCGAAGGAGGAGCGGATATATATTGTCCGCTGACCCACAGACTTTGCTTTTTCTCCGGCAATACATCCGCCCACCACACAAAAGGGGATACACCCATCAGTCTTGACAGATGAAACAGTCCGTAAGCAGTTCCCCTTCGGTCGCTCCCGGCAATGACAAGTAAACGATGTGCGGGTGAAAAGGGATTGTCTATGACCTGGATGGAAAAACGTTCCCATTGTCCCTTCAGGCTATCGGCTTTAATGGCACGCAGTTTGATCAGGGTATCGATAAAGGCGGATTGTCCAATTGTACCTACTACAATCCGGTTTCCCTTCCAGTCTGATTTATTGGAAATTTCCAGTTTAGCATGATTACTCAACAACGCATAATCACCGGCAAAGGCAGCGGTACTGAGAGCGACCACTTTGGCATCCCTGCTGTCGGTCAGTAAACGTATTGGCTGGTTACCGCCGATCAGGGGAAAGTAACCGTGCTTGCCGGTATCAGCGAATTGCAGCTCCTGGCCCGCAGTATCAAATGCGGTCAGCAGGAAGAAGAACAGGCTATATATTTTCCAACGCCTCATTCAGGTCTTTTTAATTTCAGACGCAGGGGCTTATCCCGGTCACAAACAATCTGTCCATCCTTGTATTCCAACTCCGCCACCTGTATCACACTCCGCTTATCATCAAAAGAACCTTTGGCTGCGGGTTGATCTTTGCGACGACCTGGATGGGTGAAATAATAAACAAAGGCCCGTCCGTCATTCACGATCACTTCGCAATGACCACCGATAGCCTGATCATCCTTGCCCTTACCGGGTGCTTCGAGAATACGGTCTTTCTGTTTGGTCCACTTCAATAGATCAGTGGAACTATAGACTTCCATGCCCTTCCAGGCGTCCACGATCATGAAGTACTGGTCCTGCCAGTAAAATACTTTGGGTCCTTCACCACGGGCAGCAATGGCTTTGCCTTTATCCGTCCAGGTTTTAAGATCAGGTGATTCAGCATACCAGATGCTCTTGCCATCTTTCTCATTGTTGTACCACAAGCGGTAGAGTGAGTCATTTTCTTTATAAACAGAAGCATCTATGACTTTCTGGTTGATCAGTTGAAGGGTTGACTCGTAATTCCAGTTGATCAGGTCTGTACTGTGGAGATGTACAATCACGCGCGGATGATTCCAGTCGGTGAAAGTGCCGGGTACATAAGTAAGATACATATGCCAGCCATCCTTTGCTTCGATGATATCCGGTGCCCAATGGGTATAGCCGGGATCGGGACGATATTGAATATTGGCCGTATCCACGTATTTCCATTTACGACCGTCTTTACTTTCCGCAATACCAATGCGGGTGCCATGTACCCAGGCCACCGTAGAATCTTCAATGGAGGCACGACGGTTGGTGTAAAACATCCACCATTTCTTCACGGCCGGATTATAGACAATCACCGGATCGGCCGCGCCATGATACACGGGATCATCAAATACCGGTTTAGGGGCCGTCTTTTGTGCAAACACATTGACCGCGATAAATAATAAACCGGCTATTAAGAGAGTTTGTTTCATTCTTCAAATACGAGCACAAACCCGTCATTGGGTTTGAGAAAAAAGTGATTATGTCCTTTACGCAAGG
>CAZLRY010000533.1:0-2328 GCA_964561675.1 uncultured Chitinophaga sp. | reverse complement strand
ATCTGAACCGGGTAGATGTGAATGATCTGAAAAACTTTTTCCTGCGCTGGTATGGCCCCAATAACGCCACGGTAACTATTGGCGGGGATGTAAAGCCTGCAGAAGTTGTAAAACTGGTAGAAAAATATTTCGGTTCCATTCCCCGCGGACCGGAAGTAAAACCGGTACAGGTTCCCCGGGCGGTGCTGAACAGCGACCGTTATGTATCTTATACCGACAACTATGCGAGATTGCCACTACTTTCTATTACTTTTCCTACCGTACCCAATTACCATAAGGACATGGGGGCCCTGGCTTGTCTGGCCCAGGTACTCGGACAAGGAAAGAATGCTGTCTTATACCAGCAACTGACTAAAAAACAACTGGCCGTTCAGGCCAGTGCATTCAGTTCGCTCTCAGAACTGGCCGGTGAATTAAGTTTCCAGGTGGTGCCTTCTCCAGGCAAGACCCTGGCGAAAATGGATACCTTATTCCGGGCAGCACTGGATTCCTTTGAAGCCAGGGGTGTAACGGATGAAGATGTATCAAAATTTAAAGGGGGGATTGAAGCCCAGCAAATCAACGGACTGCAGAGTGTATCCGGCAAAGTATCCCAGCTGGCCGCCTTCCAGACTTTCGCAGGTAACCCCAATAAAATCGCCGACCTGATCCAGATGTACCAGTCCGTGACCAAGGAAGATGTGATGCGCGTGTATAATGAATATATCAAAGGCAAACATGCTGTGTTCCTGAGTGTATTGCCCAAAGGACAGGAGAACCTGATTGCTGCCGCCAATAATTATACCATTGACTCCAGCAAATATGATGCGCCTGACTATGGTTACAACGGTTTGAAATATGCGAAAGCAACGGACAATTTTGACCGCAGTAAAATACCCGGCACCGGCGCCAACCCGGTAGTGAAAGTGCCTGCTTTCTGGAAAAAAGATTTGCCAAACGGTATTAAAATGATCGGAACGGAAAGCAATGAAATCCCAACCGTTACTTTAACGATTACAATACCCGGCGGACACCTCCTGCAGGCAAATGATACCGCTAAAGTGGGACTGGCCGGCATGTTTGGCAGTATGATGAATGAAGACACGAAGAATTTCACCGCTGAACAAATGGCGGTGGAACTGCAGAAACTGGGCAGCAATGTTTCTGTCAGTAGCAGTTTTGACGGCATCACTTTCAGTGTTCAGAGCCTGAAGAAAAATCTGGACAAAACACTCACACTGGTCCAGGAAAAAATGTTTAACCCGAAATTTACCGAAGCGGCCTTCTCCCGTATACAGAAACAACGGTTACAGGGTTTCAAACAAGCCAAGGCCGATCCGGCTTCCGTAGCTGACCAGGTATTCGCCAAAATCAATTATGGTCCCAACAGTATCCTGAGTATGAGCGAAGACGGTACCGAATATACCATCGGCAATCTGAAACTGCAGGATGTTGAAAACTACTATAACAACTATATGACTTCTCTCGGAGCCAAAGTAGTGGTGGTAGGTGACATCAAACAACAGGAGATCCTTCCCAAACTGGCTTTCCTGAATAAGTTGCCTAAGAAAAAAATCAACCTGCCGGATGTAAAAGGGCTGGCCTCCAATGTAGATAAGACCAAAGTTTTCCTGGTGGATATTCCCAAAGCTGCCCAGTCGCAGTTCCGTGTAGGCTATGCCACCGGACTCCGCTACGACGCTACCGGTGATTTTTACAAATCACGCCTGATGAATTATGGCCTTGGTGGCGATTTCAACTCGCGTCTCAATCTGAATCTCCGGGAAGACAAGGGCTGGACCTATGGAGCCCGCAGTTCTTTCAACGCAGATGAATATACCGGCGATTTTGAATTCAGTTCCGGCATCCGGGCCGATGCCACGGACA
The DNA here is from genome assembly GCA_964561675.1 of uncultured Chitinophaga sp. GTDB lineage: Bacteria > Bacteroidota > Bacteroidia > Chitinophagales > Chitinophagaceae > JJ008. The sequence continues at coordinate 462 of CAZLRY010000533.1, read as the reverse complement.
GTGCCCTGGTGGAAGTAATGAAGGAACTGAAAAACTACCGGGAAAACGGAATCACCGAACCCGAACTGACTTTCATGAAAAATTCATTGGGACAACGCGATGCCCTGCTCTATGAAACCGGGTTCCAGAAAGCCGGCTTTATCGGTCGCATCCTGGATTATAACTTACCCGCCAATTATATTGACCAGCAGAACAAAATTCTCGCTAACCTGACCAAAAAACAGGTAGATGAAGTAGCAAAAAAATACCTGAACCCCGAAAAAATGAATATCCTGCTTGTTGGTGATAAAGCCAAAATCATGGAAGGCATCAAAAAACTGGGCTATGAAATTGTGGAACTGGACGCAGATGGAAAACCCGTCGAAAAGAAGGGATTTTGAGAATGAGTAATCAGTAATGAGTAGCTGGCTGAGCAGAACTACTTTACTGAATAGTTTGAAAAACGAAAACAAAGAGCAAAAA
>CAZLRY010000532.1:0-2332 GCA_964561675.1 uncultured Chitinophaga sp. | reverse complement strand
GGATTGCCAAATCAGGACCTGCTGACATGTACCTGATTGTAACCGCTCCCGACGGCAAAGTAATTTCTGAAGCCGGAAGCGTACTGAATACACGCACAGACGGAGATAAGACCTTTACCGCCCGTATCCCGGTAAACTACGAACAGGGCACAAGAATGCCAGTTTCATTCCCGATCAAACAAAATGATTTCAAAACCGGCGATTATAAAGTCGAGGTTTACCATAACGGATTTAAAATCGGCGAAGGTGTAAGAAGCCTTAAAAAAGGTGGTATATTCGGTTAAAGCAGTTAACTCCTGCTAAAAGAACCGTCCCGTTTTCGGGACGGTTTTTTTTGTCCTTCCCGCTCGCTTACTTAACCACATTTTTTACACATTAACCCGGCCCTGAAAAATCAACTAAGTAATACCGCGTGGGTTTTTAGTATTTTTATCCACCAAGTAAAACATTAACCATGCTGTACACTTTTCGCCGTCAAACGGTCTTGTCCGCCGCTCTTACATTTTGCACTTTTGCAGCCGTTGCCCAAAACGCTGTACAGACTAAATACACAAATTCTTCGGTCTATACCGGTATTGAAGTAGGCTCAAAAGGCGTGAAGATGAGTATTATTGAAATCGGAAAAAATGCACAAAGTACGGGTGCATTTAATATCCTGAAAGACACTTCTGTAAATACTGATTTTATCAGCTTCTCCCCGTCCACATTTGCAGCCACGCTGGAAGGGCTGACCGGTTTGTATAACAAAGCTACCCGGGAATTGAAAATTCCCGGCAAAAAGGTTTTCACCGTGATCAGCAGTGGTGTGAAAATGCAGGCGGAAAAAGAAAATAAATCAGCCCATGTAAAAGCCCTGATCGATTCTTTCCGGTTACGAATCGGAGAGCCTGAGAAAATGGTGGAAGTGGTGGATGTAATGCAGGAAGCCCGTTTGTCGCATCTCGGGATAGTACCTGATAAACGTCGTTTTACCACTTTCCTCATCGATATCGGAAGTGGAAACACAAAAGGCGGTTTTTTCCCTGACGGAAGCAGCACCGGCAACTTCAAATTATTTGAACTGAACTGGGGTACAAAAAGTACGTTCAATGAAACACAAAAAAGATGCGAAGGTGATATGTCCATGCCCAATTTCAATAAAAACCTGGGCCGTGTATTACTCAATGCAGAAAATGCAGATATCATTTATGCGGTAAATGCAAGCGGAGCCTATCCCCTCAGCGATAATATCGCGGTCAGCGGGGGGATTGCCTGGTCGACTGCCACCCTGCTTCATCCCGAGCTGATTGATAATCCGGTTATTTCCATCACTTTTGATGAACTGGTGAAATTTAATGAGAAACTGGCTAACAATTTCTCTGCATATTCCGCGGATTTCCTGGTATCTACTATCAACAATGCAGCTGACAAGGAAAGAGCCAAAGCCGAAATCCTCCGGGTACATAAAGTATTTGATCAGAAATCATTGATGTCCGGAGCCGGTTTGCTCTGGAAAATCATGCGGCAATTTGAATCCGCATTTGAAACCAAACATTTCTACCTGGTGAAAAACGGATCGGTGGGCTGGGTATCGGCCTATGTAGATCAGACTATTTCAGGTAACTGATAACTTACAGTTCAACTAAAATAAATTTTACTCCAAACCTGCCGATGAAGGATATTAAAACTCCGCTGCTGGCGATGCTTTCTGTGGGACTGGTAGGCACCTGGATCTATCACCTCTACGACAAGACGCAATACGCTTCTCAGCGGAAAGAGATCTATATAAAAGATTCTACGGCAGTGGCTGAAGCGGTGCAGGATTCCCTGCAGCAGCTTTATGCCCGTTCGATGCAACATCTTGACCGGCAGCTGGATTCCACCCGAACAGGGGCCGATTCACTTCGCTTTACACTGGAAACCAAACTGGCTGAAATCAACCGGCTCCGAACGGAAATCAATTCCATTCTGAAAAACCGGGGTGCCAGCCAATCAGACCTCCTGAGTGCCCGTCAGAAAATAAACGAACTACAAGGTCTTTTGGAAGAAATGAAGGGCCAGAAACTAAGCATGGAGGAAGAAAAACTTCAGTTGAATGAAACGATGACCCGGCTGAACGGGGAGATCAACGGCCTTCAGGACCATGTGCGAAAACTGGGCGACGAGAATAAGCAGTTATCCGACAAAATGAACCTTGCATCGCTTTTTGTTGCTTCAGAAATTAAGCTCAGTCCCGTAACGGTAAAAAATGACAAAGAAGTTGAAACCGTACAGGCCAGAAAGACCAGCAAATTCGTCATTTCTTTTACTGTGCAGAACAACCTGACCGATTATGACGGCACCGATGTATTTA
>CAZLRY010000531.1:0-2335 GCA_964561675.1 uncultured Chitinophaga sp. | reverse complement strand
TGTTAAGGGTTTCAACCAAGAAGCCTTTTCTAAAGCCTGAGAAAGGGATCAATTTCCCGGAGTCCCTGTTGTCCATGCCGGCACTTACGGAGTACGATATTAAATGTCTTTCTTTTATCAACAAGCATGCGGATATGGTTGGGTATTCCTTTGTCCGGAATACCACGGACCTGCTGCAATTGCAGGAGGTCATGGGACGTAACAAGAAAGTGGCCCTGATCATTAAAATAGAAACACCGGAAGCGGTCAAGAATCTCCCAGACCTGCTTTTTACCGGCATGCGGGAAGAGCAGGTCGGCGTTATGATTGCCCGGGGTGACCTGGCCGTGGAGATTGGTTTTGAACGGATGAGTGAAATTCAGGAGGAGATACTCTGGATCTGTGAAGCGGGACATGTACCCGTCATCTGGGCCACACAGGTATTGGAGAATATGAATAAATCAGGGATGGCCACCCGATCAGAAATTACCGACGCCGCCCATGCCGCACTGGCGGATTGTGTGATGATCAATAAAGGAACCCATATTATCCGTACCATGGAAACGCTGCGGGATATCTTGCTCCGGAGTGGCGGCCATCATGTAAAGAAGCGGTATACATTCCGCCCCCTGGCCATTGCCAGCCGGTTTATGACAAAATAGTCGTAGTTCTACTATTGATTTACGACTTAATGAATTCGTAATGGTTTGTTCATGTAAAATTTACTTTGAGCCTGTAGGTTGCCGGTTCAATTAAATGACATGAACAAAAAAACAACTGCCTTTTTGCTTTCAGGTTTGGTATTTATCACCGCCTGTAAGAAATCCATCGAACCCCTGGCCAAGGAAAATCCGTTGGCTGAAACTGAAGAGTCGCTTACCGCAAGACCCCCTTATGAAAATCCGGCTGCCTTCTCCCTGATCAGTACGACTGATGTTGGTGAAACGGGTGCTGCTGAGATCAGTGCCTATGATCCCAGGACAAAGAAACTTTTTGTGGTGAACAACACCGCAAACAATAACCGGATTGATGTTTTCAATTTTTCCAATCCGATGGCTCCTCAGTTCCTGACCAGTATTTTAGTTTCTCCCTTTGGCGGTCTGGTTAACAGCCTGTCTGTAAGTAACGGTAAACTGGCAGCAGCTATTGAAGCTAGTCCCAAAACTGACAATGGGAAAGCTGTGATCTTCCGCACCACTGATTACAGTGTGGTAAAACAAGTGACCGTTGGTGCCTTACCGGATATGATCACTTACAGTCCTGATGGAGAATATATCATTACGGCCAATGAAGGCGAACCCAATGCAGATTATTCTATCGATCCGATCGGAACGATTTCTATTATTTCCGTAGAACGTGATTATGCAGTGACCACCCTTGATTTTTCCGTGTTTGCTTCCCAGGAAGAGGCCCTCAAGGCGAAAGGGCTCCGGAAATTCGGACCCAATGCCTCTTTTGCACAGGATATGGAGCCCGAGTATGTAGCGGTTTCCTCAGACTCTAAGACAGCCTGGGTGACCCTTCAGGAGAATAATGCCATTGCTAAAATTGATCTGCGGAAAAAGAGAATCAGCGATTTGTTTCCATTAGGGTTTAAAGATTATAGCCTGGCTGAAAATGCCATTGATCCCAGTGACCGTCCCCTTGGAACGATCGCTTTTGGTACCTGGCCGGTTAAAGGCGTTTATATGCCGGATGCAATAGCGGTGCTGGATGACGAAGAAGAGGACAGAGATGAGCATTCGGATGATGACCGTCGTAGTAATCGGATTCCTTACCTGTTTACAGCCAATGAAGGGGATGCGAGAGAGTACACTACATTTACAGAAGAAGCCCGTGTCGGTTCTTCTTCCGTGGTGCTGGATCCGGTTGTATTTCCCAATGCAGCCACGCTCAAATTGCAGGAAAACCTGGGTCGGCTGAATATCACCCGCACATTAGGGAATACCGATGGCGATGCGGAATTTGAATCGCTTTATTCCTTTGGTGCCCGTTCTTTCACTGTTTGGAATGGCAATACCGGCGCCCGTTTGTTTGATAGTAAAAACGAACTGGAGAAAAAAGCCCAGCTCGCCAATTTTTACGATGATGACCGCAGTGACAGCAAAGGCGTGGAGCCCGAGGGTATCACCCTGGGTAAAGTAAACAAGCGTAATCTGGCTTTTGTGGGTATGGAAAGAGCAGATGCCGTTGCGATCTACGATGTAACCAACCCCCTTCAACCTGTTTTTCTTCAGATCCTGGCCACCGGAGATGCACCTGAGGGTGTATTATTCATTTCGGCAAAAGACAGTCCCATCCGCCGCAGTCTCCTGGTTGTAAGCTCAGAAAATGACGGGGTGATCAAAGTGTATAT
>CAZLRY010000530.1:0-2343 GCA_964561675.1 uncultured Chitinophaga sp. | reverse complement strand
TGAACGATATCGCCGCTACCTTTGAGCGGATCGGCGATGCAGAAAAGACCCAGTGGCTGCCTTACTATTATGCGGCTTATTGCCAGGTGACACTCGCCTATGTTAAAAACGAAGTGGCCAATAACGATATCATAGCCGATAAAGTGGACCAGCTGATCGCTAAAGCAGAAGCATTGCAACCCAAAAACAGTGAACTGAGCCTGCTGAAGGCCATGAACACATCCCTGCGGATGCTGGTGAATCCCATGCAGCGCTGGCAGCAGTATGGCCCCAAAGTGCAACAGTACACCCAGGATGCAATGACCCAGGATCCAACCAATCCGCGTCCGCATTATTTCAGCGGGGTTTCACTTAAAAATACACCCGAACAATTTGGCGGCGGTTGTGGTACAGCCAAACCAATCTTTGACAAAGCCCTTGAGCTTTATGCAGCTTTCAAACCGGCCAGTGATATCCATCCTAACTGGGGCCTTCAGGTTTGTCAGAGAGAAGCAGAAGGATGTAAATAATTAACCAGCACAAAACTGCAGTTATGAAAGAAGCCGAAAAGCCCATGACCGAACAGGAGAGCCTGGCGCTGATCACGTCTATGATCAACCGTGCCAAGGATGTGAATCACAGCACTGGTCTCACCTCTGTAATGTGGGGATTGGTGATTATGATATGCTCCATCGTAAAACTGGCCGAGATTCATTTTGAATTCAGATTGCCATTTGATATTTACATACTTACTGTCATCGCGATAGCGCCTACCATTTACTTTTCTATTAAACAAAAGAAAGAGAGCAGGGTGACAGGCTATAAGGATAGTTTTATTGACAATACCTGGCTGGCATTCGGCATCAGCATTTTCCTGCTTTCATTTATCATGAATGTACTGTTTGCAGAACTGCGGCCGATGAAAGACAGTGTGGAACTGGCAACCGGTAAGAACCTGTTATACATTTTGTATGAATACATGGGTTCTTTTTTCCTGATGCTTTACGGGCTGCCCACTTTTGTCACCGGGGTTAGCATGAAATTCAAACCTATGATTCTGGGTGGAATTATTTGCTGGATCAGTTGCCTGGCGGCTGTATACACGCCTGTAAAAATCGACCTGATCCTGACAGCCATTTCCGCCCTTTTTGCCTGGTTTATTCCCGGGATCATACTGGAAAAGGATTATCGTAAAGCCAAAAAAGAGTTGGGAGCACAGCATGTTTAAAGACCTCAATCCCATATTACATTCACAGCTCCGGCTGGCCGTGATGTCACTCCTCATCAGCGTGAAGGAGGCGGAGTTCACTTTTATCAAAGAGAAGACCAATGCTACGGCCGGTAACCTCAGTGTGCAGATCCAGAAGTTAAAAGAAGCCGGCTATATCGAAGTGGTCAAACAATTCCGCGATAACTACCCGCAGACCCTTTGTCATATCACTCCGGCCGGTATCGCGGCATTTGAAGAGTATGTGGCGAGCTTGCAGGGGTATTTGGGAGGGCGCAATGAACATTGAAAATTGAGTGTTGAATATTGAACATTTTCTTCCGCTGTTCAGGAATGTTCAATATTCAATTTTCAATGCGCAATTAACATTGAATAAATGAGAAGGCCCTTTAGAAAAAGGGCCTCATCTCTTTTGGATACTCTAAGTGTATGAAAGATTTATCACCGGGGAAACCGGTGTTGATTCCGGACTGGTTGTAACACATAGGCCGGCGATTTTTTTGCGGGGATATTCAAAAGACGCTCCACTGCTTTCTTCAAGCGGTCGGTTTGCTCTTTTAAGGCGTTATTGATTTTTTGTTTCATAGTATGCAGTTAATGGTTGAATGCTGAGTTTTTTAGCCCGCTGTTACCGGGGCTGAATAATAAACCTGTTTATCCTTACTGATGATCTTTACCCGGTACACCATCTTCTTTCCGGTATTTTTTTCAAAAAAGAAATACTCTTCGGCATCTGTCTTGTCCGTACTGAATACCAGGGCGGCCAGACTGAAGTTTTTCCCATCCGTACTTTTCTCCACTTCAAAAAGGTTGACCTGCTGATTCTCTTCTGTTTTCCAGTTCAGCTGAACCTTCTGATTGTTTACAACAGCTTTCAGGCCCACAATGGCCGGAACTGTAGCAACGGTGGTGGTGCTTGTAAAAGGGGAAACATACAGGGATTGATCCTGTGCCGCGGTGGACAGCTGCAGGAAAAGGGCAAAAACGGATAAAAATTTAATAGACATTTCTCAGGCTTTTAATTTCATTTGTTAGCCCACAGAAATATTGGATGCTTCGGCAGATTTACCAGCAGACTTGCTTTAAACGGCCTTCCCGGAAGGTGGAGCGGATGGTGGCCCGGGTACGGACGAATA
>CAZLRY010000529.1:0-2358 GCA_964561675.1 uncultured Chitinophaga sp. | reverse complement strand
TTGCCGCGATCTCAAAAATGGGGATATCCGGTCGCTTGGAAAAAGGATGTTTGAAACCCATGAAGGACTGAGTAAACAATATGAAGTAAGTTGCCCGGAACTGGATTTCCTGGTGGAGGCCGTAAAAGGAAATGAGGATGTAGTGGGAGCCCGGATGATGGGTGGTGGTTTTGGCGGGTGCACGATTAATATAGTTAAGGAAGAGGCCATTGAAAAACTCGTTGATTCTCTGCGGCCTGCCTATGAAATAGCCACTGGATTGCCGTTGACTGATTATGTCGTTTCGGTCGAAAATGGAACCGAACTGATGAAGAAATGGGAACCGGTACATGCCTGATCAACTAGTTCTTTCAGATTATACTTACACCAGCCCGGCTTACGGGATGTGTAAGTGGTTGTCATATAGCAAGCATAAGCAAACAACCCTGTTGTTTTTACATCAGGGTTTATTCAGTAATAACTTTAGTTACTTTAATAAAGACCCGTTATGATTCGAAAATTTATCCTGGCCGTCCTCTTCGGCATCAGTAATGTTCCGGGGCTGCTGGCCCAATCCACCGTTAATGACTGGGAAAATCCGCTCTTGTATGAAGTCAATAAAGAAGTGCCGCATGCGTCGTTTATGCTTTATACAGATAAGGCGTCGGTTCAGAAGGACGATTTCTCCAACTCACCTTTTTACCAGTCACTGAACGGCACCTGGAAATTTAACTATACCGAAAAAGTAAAAGACCGGATCATTAATTTTTATAACCCGGAATTGAATGATAGTCAATGGAAGGGTATCGCTGTACCTTCCAATTGGGAGTTACAGGGTTATGGAGTACCCATTTATACCAATATCACTTACCCGTTCCCGAAAAATCCGCCCTTTGTGGGGGAAGATAATCCGGTGGGTACTTATCGCCGTGAGTTTATCGTGCCTGCAGGTTGGAACGACAAAGAGATTATCCTTCATTTTGGATCGATCACCGGTTGCGCGCTCATTTATGTGAATGGAGAGAAAGTGGGTATGAGTAAAGTGTCAAAGACCGCTGCAGAGTTCAATATCACTTCTTTAGTCCGGCCGGGGAAAAATCTCCTTGCCGTACAGGTGATCCGCTGGCATGATGGCAGCTACCTGGAAGACCAGGACTTTTGGCGGATCAGTGGCATAGAAAGGGATGTGTTTCTGTTTGCCATGCCGAAACTGACGATCTGGGACTACTTTATTAAAGCCGGACTGGATGAAAAGTATACCCATGGTGTTTTCAACGCCGATGTAAAGCTTCGTGCTTTTAAAGCAGCAGTTCAGCAGAAAGGGGCGGTTGAGATTACAATTACTGATGCTGAAGGAAAAGAAATTTTCAGGCAGCAAAAGAAGTTTTCGAGGAATACAGATAGTATCCAGTCTATCAGTTTTACGGGCACTGTAAAGAATCCACGTAAATGGAGTGCGGAATCACCGGCCCTTTATCAATGTATGATTGAATTAAAGGACGAAACGGGTAAAACCGTGGCACTGACTGGCAGCCGGATTGGTTTCCGGACTGTGGAAATTAAAAATGCACAATTACTGGTGAATGGGGTACGGGTGATGGTACACGGTACCAACCGACATGAACATGACGATGTACTCGGTCATGTACCTACACTCGCCCTGATGAAGAAGGATATTCAGCTGATGAAGCAGTTTAATATTAATTCTGTGCGTACTTCCCATTATCCCAATGATCCGCTCTGGTATAAACTCTGCGATGAGTATGGTTTATACCTGGTGGACGAAGCCAATATTGAAAGTCATGGGATGGGGGCCGAAAAACAGGCCCGTTTTAATCCGGGCGCTCACGTGGCGTACCGGCCGGAATGGGCACCTGCTCATCTGGACCGCCATCGCCGGATGGTGGAACGGGATAAGAATCATGCTTCCGTGATCATCTGGTCATTGGGGAACGAATGTGGTAATGGCCCTGTATTTTATGAAGGATATAAATGGATCAAGGAACGGGATAATACCCGTCCGGTACAATTTGAACAGGCAGCTGAAAATGCGAATACCGATATCGTCTGTCCGATGTATCCACGTATTCATGACATGAAATCCTATGCGGATGACAAGACAAAACAACGTCCATATATCATGTGTGAATTTTCGCATGCGATGGGAAACAGCAACGGCAACTTTCAGAAATACTTTGATATTATTGAGTCCAGCCCTCATATGCAGGGTGGGTTTATATGGGACTGGGTAGACCAGGGCTTTAAGCAAACCGATAAAAGCGGAGTTGTTTTCTGGGGTTATGGTGGAGATCTGGGCAGCTATAATTACTTGAATGATGAAAACTTTTGTGCCAATGGGCTGATTGCGGCCAACCAGAC
>CAZLRY010000528.1:0-2359 GCA_964561675.1 uncultured Chitinophaga sp. | reverse complement strand
GTTCACGACCGTTTCCATATGCCCTTCATTCATGCCACGGGTGGTAATGGCGGGTACGCCTACCCGAATACCTGACGTTACAAACGGCGATTTGTCATCAAATGGCACCGCATTTTTGTTCAGGGTGATATGTGCTTTATCCAGGGTTTCCTGTGCTTTTTTACCGGTCAGATTTTTGTTGCGCAGATCGATCAGCATCAGGTGGTTGTCGGTCCCGTTACTAATCAGCTGGTATCCACGGTTCATAAAGGAAAGGGCCATCGCCTGTGCATTGGCAATGATCTGCTTTCCGTATGCCTTGAAATCTTCAGAAAGAATTTCTCCGAAAGCCACCGCTTTGGCTGCAATTACATGTTCCAGCGGTCCGCCTTGTGAACCCGGGAAAACTGCGAGATCCAGCAGTTGACTCATCGTCCGTAAATTACCCTTCGGATCTTTGATGCCCCAGGGATTTTCAAAATCATGTCGGAGCAGGATTATTCCACCACGGGGACCACGTAATGTTTTATGGGTGGTGGACGATACAATATGACAATGCTCAAAAGGGTCATTCAGTAAGCCAGTGGCGATAAGCCCGGCCGGGTGGGCTATATCTGCGAAGACCACAGCACCAATCTCATCTGCAACGGCCCGAATCCGCTGATAATCCCAGTCACGGCTATAAGCAGATGCCCCGCATATAATCATTTTGGGTTTCTCGGTCCGGGCTTTGGCTTCGAGCTGATCGTAGTCTACGATTCCGTCTTTCGTTACCCCATAATGCAGGGCCGTATAATTTTTACCGCTGAAATTGGCCGGACTGCCATGGGTCAGGTGACCACCCATGCTCAGATCGAGTCCAAGGAATTTCTCACCAGGTTTCATGACAGCCAGGAAAACAGCGGCATTGGCAGAAGCCCCGCTATGGGGCTGTACATTGGCCCAGGAAGCGTTAAATACTTTTTTCAGGCGCTCAATCGCAAGTGTTTCAATTTCATCCACCACTTCACAACCCCCGTAATAACGTTTGCCGGGGTATCCTTCAGCATATTTATTGGTCGGCACTGTTCCCATAGCCTGCATCACTTCAAGGGAAGTAAAATTTTCAGAAGCAATCAGTTCAATACCATGTCGCTGGCGGTCCAGTTCTTTACGGATCAGGTCAAATACGAGGGTGTCTTTTTGCATGCCGCAAAATTAAGACTCCCGGGGATTCAAAAGACTTAAACAGAAAGGCGTTGATAAATTGTGAGTGGTGAGTGGTGAGTGGTGAATGGTGAGTAGTGAGTCGGGAGTGGCTGCTCTTTTTCGTGCCTTTTTGTGTGTTTTTGTGGCCAAAATCCGTGTAAATCTGTGTGATCCGTGTAATCCGTGGCCAAATCCGCCGTCAGGCGGATCCCCAAACTAATACTCGTTTTTTTGCCTAAAAATGGTACTTTCGTTGGCTTTTGATTAGTAACCCGGGCATAGCCCTTTAAAAAAACATCAGGCTTATAATGAAAGCTATTATACCAGTAGCCGGCGCAGGCACAAAGCTGCGGCCTCATAGTTATACACAACCTAAAGCGCTCATACCGCTTGCCGGGAAAACGGTGCTGAGCATTATTGTGGACCAGCTCAAAGAGGCAGGAATAAATGAGTTTATTTTTATTGTCGGCTACCTGGGGGAGAAAATTGAAGATTATGTTGAAGCCCGTTACCCGGATATCAAAGCGCATTATGTACACCAGACTGACAGGCAAGGGGTAGGACATGCAGTGGAACTGACCAAGGATATCGTTGGTGGAGATGAAGTATTTGTGGTATTGGGAGACACCATCTGTGAATATGATGTAAAAGAAGTGATCAGCAGCCCGGAATCTATGATCGGCGTACGTAAAGTGGATGACCCACGCGATTTTGGTGTGGCGGAAATAAATGAGGAAGGATTAATTGAACATGTGGTGGAGAAGCCCCAGATACCCAAGTCCAATATGGCCATGGTTGGTATCTATAAAATCCGGGAAAGTAATCAGTTGTTTGATTGTCTCGAAAGTAATATCAGCAAAGGGTTGCGCAGCTATGGCGAGTATAACCTTACTGATGCACTGGATTGTATGATCCGGGCCGGTGTTCAGTTCCGGCCGTTCAGAGTGGAGAACTGGTTCGATTGCGGACGTAAGGAGACCCTGCTTGAATCCAATGCCTTGTTACTAAAAAAGTTTGCTACACCCACAGATGCAGGTCAATATGAGAATACCGTGATCGTTCCCCCGGTCAGTATCGGTGCCGGCTGTATTATTAAGAATTCCATCATAGGTCCCAATGTAGCCATTGGTGAAAATACCACAGTTGATTATTCGATTGTTAAAGGCTCCATTATTGGTTCCTTTTCCAATCT
>CAZLRY010000527.1:0-2372 GCA_964561675.1 uncultured Chitinophaga sp. | reverse complement strand
TTCGCTTCGGTTGGTCAGGCTGAGTATGAATTATTACCGGTGGTATATGCATTTTCATGCTGATAAAATGATCGTAATTAATCTGGCATCTGCGCGGCTGATGTACTATGAAAATAACCGGCCCGTGTTACAGATGAAGACGGTAGTGGGTAAGACGTCCACCCCTTCGCCCCGGTTTGCAGCCTGGTGCGATCAGGCAATCCTTTACCCATATTGGTATGTTCCCAGGAGCATCACATTTAATGAGTACCTGCCGCTTATCCGGCAAAACCCTTCCTGGCTGGATGCAAAAAATATGCAGGTGATTGACAGCAAGGGAAAGGTGGTCGATCATCACCGGCTCGACTGGTCTTCCTTTCATTCCGGATATTTTCCTTATACAATCCGTCAATCCACGGGTTGTGATAATGCACTCGGGGTGATCAAATTTAATATCAGCACGCCTTATGGCGTATACCTGCATGATACCAATAATAAACAGGCTTTCTCCTCCGGTTACCGCTATCTCAGTCATGGATGTATCCGGCTGGAAGATCCGTTCGAACTTGGGTATCACCTGCTGGCACATACCCTGGATACGGCCTTTCTGCAATCCTGTTACCGGCAGCAAAATCCGGTATACGAAAAGCTGGATTCACCGGTACCTGTTTTTACTGTGTATATGCCTGTCTGGCCGGCAGAGGGGGGTAAATTGGCCTATTATAAAGATGTATATCGCTTATTGAAAAAAGAATGAGCAGTTGAATAGTTACAGAATAACAGATAACCATTAAAAAAAGCATCATGAAAAAACTGAAATTACCGGAACATAAGGCCGGTATCTGGCTGGACCAGGAAACCGCATATATTGTACATGTACTTGGCAATACGGTGGATAAAGTGGAAGGGCTTATATCCGATGTGGAATCAAGGGTGAGGATGGCTGGTGAAGGGAAAGCGTATGCCCGTTACGGACATGCTTTTATTGATAACCAGGAGAAGACACAACACCGGCAACATAATCAACGGCAGCATTTTTTCAAGGAAATTCTCAGTCACCTGAAAGGCACGGATTTTCTATACCTGTTTGGCCCCGGGCAGGCAAAAAACGGATTGCAACGGCTGATTGAAAAAGATCACGATCTGACCGGACATATCGCAAAAACAGCCGCAGCGGATATGATGAATAAACGACTGGCGGTAATTGAGACATTGGCTTATTTTAAAAGCGAAGACTATAAACAGTTTAAAAAGGAGCGCCGGAAAGCCATGAAGGCCGTATGATAATGCCATATGGCTATTTTGTTTATTTAGCGGATTCCTCCATCAAAGAGAGTAAATTTGGTCAGGAATAAGTAAGAAATCTATGCATGAACAATTAGCCAGGCTGGAACAATCATTGGAGGGCTTATTATTTTATGATAGCAGCGCCATTCACCAGGCACAGCTGATGGCCTATTCCACCGATGCGTCTGTTTACCAGGAACGACCCAGGGCGGTGGCCATACCGGTATCTGCGGCGGATATTAAAAAACTGGTGCAATATGCCACAGATAACCGGCTCACCCTGATTCCACGTGCGGCAGGAACTTCGTTGGCCGGACAGGTTGTGGGACATGGGATAGTGGTGGATATCTCCCGTTATTTTACACGCATTTTAGAGGTAAATAAACAGGAGAAGTGGGTGAGGGTACAACCCGGCGTGATCCGGGATGACCTCAATCATTATCTGAAATCTTTTGGGTTAATGTATGGTCCGGAAACATCTACTGCCAGCCGGGCCATGATCGGGGGGATGCTGGGGAATAATTCCTGCGGACTGCATAGTATCGTGTGGGGCAGTGCAAGGGAACATGTACTGGAGGTAAAAGCCATACTCAGTGATGGCAGCGAAGTGGAATTCGGTACATCATTATTGAATGGTCATGAGACAGGATTTAAGCAAGACATTTATACTAAGCTGGAAAAGTTGTTGGGTGATCCGGATAATCAGCAACTGATCAGGGATAATTTTCCGCAAGTCAATGTTCACCGGCGTAATACCGGCTATGCATTGGACAGCCTGCTGGCTATGGAACCGTTTACTTCAGGAGGAGAGCCGTTTAATCTGTGTAAACTGCTGGCGGGATCAGAAGGAACCCTGGCTTTTGTTACTGAAATAAAGCTCAACCTGATCGATCTTCCTCCACAACATACTGCGGTGGTTTGTATCCATTGTCATTCCATTGTAGAAGCCATGAAAATTAATAAACTGGCGCTCACCCATCGGCCCATGGCGAGTGAACTGGTTGATAAGTTTATCATGGATTTTACCATCGGCCACCCTGAATATCACAAAAACCGTTTTTTTATAGAAGGAGATCCTGAAGCCATCCTGATGGTGGAATTTATGG
>CAZLRY010000526.1:0-2376 GCA_964561675.1 uncultured Chitinophaga sp. | reverse complement strand
AGTAGTTCGAAACGGAGTTGGTTCAGATTTTTGGAGAAGCGGGTGGTGGTTTCCACTGCATCAACGTTCTGACGGTTGTTTACATTGATACTCTTAAATTCCCACAGAAAAAATGCAAAAATGAAGAACAGGAAAAAGAGTAAGAATATGACATACTTATGGGTTCTCATTGCGGTAGGGATTCGGATTTATGTGCTACTAACGATTAAAGTTGATCATTTTGTTGCTTATTTGCCAGTATGTTCGCAGGATTAAAATCAATTTATTGGTTTCCTCTTAGTCCGGCATAGTGGTAAATTTCGGACTACGGATATTCCGTATAAGTATCCGCGGAATTTTTCTACGTACAAATAGCCCTGTTTTTCAGTAACCTATGGGATTCTGGCATCGTCAGGTAGTAGTCAGGATTTGTTTTTTTTAACAGATTTACTTATAACAGCCCCGTTAGTTTCGGGCTGCAGAATACAGGGTAGCTCCTGCTATTGTTTAATTAATCTCAGTCACTCATGAATCATAAACCGGTCTTTTACCTCTTGAGCCTGCTTTCTTTTTTTTCCTGCACAAAGAACAGGGAGCAGGAAACCCGCTCTTTTTCTATGGGGGTAACCCCCTGGCCGGCTGATTTTACGGCAGTGGAACAGGCGAGAGCCTATCATTTCATCAATACAGAATGTGATCTGGTCTCACATCACTTTGATGAAGGGGTCCCTTACAAAGAGGCGCTTTCAATGTTGGCCATGCCCTTGAAGCTGCAGGAGAGCCTGCAGTTTCGGAAAGCCAATACGCTCCCCGGCAAAAGAATACTGTTGAGTGTATCAGCGTTGAATCTGACCCGGAAGGAAAGGGCGGGATATTTTGACGAAGGTATTGTGGCAGATAGTGTGAAAAACCGGTGGGCCGCAATGGCATTTGATTCTCCCGAAGTGGTTACCGCCTACGTGAATTATATAAGCTGGCTGGTGGATCAGTTGCAACCTGATTTTGTGAATTATGGGGTGGAAAGCAATTTGGATAGTTGGGACCCTGTAAAGTTTGCCCGTTATAAACAATTCCTGTCCCAGGTTTATCCACGGCTCAAAATAAAGTATCCCGGTTTACCTTTTTTTGTGAGTTTCATGGTGTACGAGGCCCCACAGGCTTTAACACTTTCCAGGGAGTTATTGCCTTATACGGATTATGTGGCTATCAGTGCCTATCCTTATTCATCGGTCAGTTCTTCGGCCAATGGTAATACGGACCCTGCCTTATTTCCGTCTGATTATTTTTCACGTTTTGCGGATCTGGATGCAAACAAACCTTTTGCCGTTGCAGAGACCGGCTATATAGCTGAGGATTTATCCATCCCTTCCTTTTCTTTACAAAAAACCGGTACACCCGCCTGGCAGCAGGCCTACCTGGAAAAACTTTGTGCTTTTGCTCAATCGCGAAAGGCTCGTCTTTTCGTGTGGTTTTGTTACAAGGATTATGATGCCGGCAGCCAGACATTGTTAGGGGCAGGGCTCTACCAGGATTTATTTGGCCTGTGGGAGGATACCGGTTTCTATGATGAAGCCGGGCAGCCAAGGCCGGCCTTGACCAGCTGGCGGCAATGGATGCAGCGACCTGCCAGACACTGACTTATTTTTATTTTCGGCATACTATTTATCACATGTTTAGGACTACTCAGCATAAAATACTTCTAAGCAGGTGAGGAGTGTTTCGCTTTTTTAAATAAAGAGGTATTTAGTATTACCCCTTTTTTAGTTTAATGACAACCTTATCAGTTAATGCTGGAAATGTCTTTTTTTTCCAGTGGTCCCCGGTAGGAACCGGGATTTACCGGGAAATGCCGGGTGTAAATATTGTTTTGCTGGAATTGGTTTTTTAACCAGGCCGCGGTTTCTTCGAATCCCTTTCCATCGCGGCTGTCATAATCGTTTAACACCAGTCCGTTGGCTTCCCGCATCATGGACTGTGGATCATCCAGGTAATAGTATAATACGGCCAGATTGAAATAGGTGGCATACCGGATTTTCCGGTCATGTTTTTTGGTGGATGTATATCGTTTACGGATGCCTTCAAAATAACTAATCACCGGTTGTAATTTTTCACGGACGCCGGTGATTGGGGTATTGGCATCCATATTGTAAAGTACTTCGCTCATTTGCGTAAAAGCATTGCGCCAGGCACTATATTCCGGATGTTTACGGCTGTCAATGATCCACATATAATCATTTACTGCTACTTCATCAAAACCGAAGTTCCGGGTGATCCGGTCACTCAACGTATGCATCGACCTGGTTAATGGATTGAGATATAAGTTAAGGGTAACAGAAATGGAGTTTAGTAGGAAATATCCATCTGCAAGGTGATTGATGGTGAATTCCGGACTTTTAC
>CAZLRY010000525.1:0-2386 GCA_964561675.1 uncultured Chitinophaga sp. | reverse complement strand
GCAATCTCAAAGACGAACGCATCTGCGGACCTGAATGTGTGGACTCCGTGGATGTTACCAAGCTTTTCCCGGGTACCTCCAACGAAGCGATCATTTACTGGAAAGACAAAGCCTGGCATAAAGCCATCGCGATGATCATGTGTTATCAGGACAGTGCACAGTATCACACTTATAAAGGATTAAAATTAAAATGCGGCTTCAGTGAACTGCTGCGCCTGAACGGTAAAAAAATCAGCTTTATGGGTTTTGGCTGGGATTATGGCGGTACCATTACTTCCTATAATGGAGGAAACCTGGAAAAAACGGCACTCCATTATGAAATAGACCTGACCGGAACACCCGCCGAAGACGAAATGTCTGTATTCGGCGACACCTACCTTGATACCGACATGCCGGTTGTAAAAAAATTAATCCCCGATATCTATATCCGTAAATTCACGTTAGTCCTGAACAACCATGAATATTGAAACCCTCCGCGACTACTGTCTCTCCAAACCCGGTGCCGAAGAAACGCTGCCCTTTGGTCCGGATACACTGGTCTTTAAAGTAAATGGCAAAGCTTTTCTGCTTGTGGGTCTGGATGCCGAAGACCTCCGCTTCAATGTAAAATGCGATCCGGATAAAGCCCTTGAACTCCGGGAAGAATATCCCTGTGTGCTTCCCGGCTTTCACATGAATAAAAAACACTGGAACACCATTGTGGTGGACGGGTCTGTTTCTAATGCTATGTTAAAAGAATGGATTGATCATTCATTTTCACTCGTGGCCCCGAAGTCAAAGAAGAAGTAATTTTTTTCTTTCCTATTTTGCATACCCAAACCGTTATTATGAAAAAATCTGTGCTTGCTGCCTCTTTCCTTTTTGTTTCTTTCCTTGGCTTCTCCCAGACCTACAAACTCACCTGGGGTGAAGAGATGAAACTGAAAAAAGGAACCACCGACCTGGATATTATCACAGCTGATAACAGCGGGCTTTATGTGACCGAACAGCGGGTAAAGCTAAAATCCTATTTCGTGATCGGAGCCACCTATGGCAATGCTTATAAACTCATCAAACTCGATAAGAATTTCGGGGAGGTGTATGATAAAGAATATAAGAAAGAGCTGAAGGGCCTCGACTTCCATAGTTTCCAGCCGCTTGAAGACAATCTCTTCATGTTTGCCACCGATTATGATAAAAAAGCAAAGGAATTCATTGTGCTGGGTTCAAAAGTGGATAAAAACTCCGGCGACCTGAACGGAGATTTCCTGGAACTGGGTCGTTTTGGCCTGGAAAGCAAAAGAGATGACTATGATATGAAAATGACGTCCATCCAGAACGGGAAAGCCTTCCTGATGGTTAGCAATATTTCCAACAAAGACCGCGTGTCCCTGGCAGTAAGCGTGCTGGACAAAACCCTGAAGCGTAAAGAAAGCGCCGTCATCAACATGTCCTTCAACCCCGGACTCTACCAGCTGGAAGATGTGAAATTCACCAATGATAAAAAGATCGTGGTAATGGGCCGTGAATTTGACGAAGTGGAGTACGGTAAAAGGAAAAAAAAGAAGCTGGTCTTTAAACAATATGTAATGACCGTATATGATAATAAAGGCCGGAAAGAAAATGATATTGTGATGGATGCTGCGGACCGCTATATCATCAGTGGTAAACTGGTTGAACAACCCACCGGTGAGCTTTTACTTGCCGGATTCTATAGCAATAACGCTAAGAAAGAAGAGTTGAACGGGTTTTTTATCAATAAACTCAATCCGGTAGAAGGACAAATGACCTTGAGTTCCTTTAAGGAAATAAATGCCGGCATGTTGGGCAACAGTATTGAAGATGCTGCCGACGAGGATGCGGAAAGTAAAGCCAGCAAAAAAGCAGCTGAAAAAGCAAAGGCCGATGATGAGGAAGTGGATTTTCCCAACAGCTATGTGATCAAATCGGTGGATATCAGCCCGGCGGACAACTCTATCGTTATCTCCAGTGAAATTTCTAAATATTCCTACTATTCTTACACCACCCAATCATATAATAATGCAACGAAAATGTGGAGTACCCAGTGGCATTATGTGCATAGTTTCACCAACAAGGATATACTGGTAATCAATGCAGATAAGGAAGGGAATATCCGTTGGATAAATGATATTCCGAAGTCACAGGTCGAGGAAATCACCAGCAGCAGTCGTTCCGGCAGCGGGATCGGATTCGGTTATGACCAGGGTAGTTTCTTTGCCCAGTCCGGAGGTATGCCATTCTATTCTTCTTTTGCCCGTCTGATTCACAATAATAATCTCATCCTCCTGTTCAATGACCATAACAGCAATAATGTAATGGCAGAATATGGGACAAAGGTGAAAACAATCAGCAACTTCCGCAAGAAAAGCACCGTATACGCGATCGC
>CAZLRY010000524.1:0-2389 GCA_964561675.1 uncultured Chitinophaga sp. | reverse complement strand
GCAACCGGCCGGAATTTAGTTTGCCCAATTTTGACAGATCAAATTCAATCGCCGCTCCGGGTATCTTGGTAGGAGCCGGGTATTTTTCATAAGGCTCATCTCCGATCTTTTGTACAGAGTCGTATTGATTCCTGATCACTTTCTCCACCACCCAGCTGAACTTCAGTTTGTCAATCTCCGGCATCGGCCGGTCATCCCATAGGTCCACACGGTCCAGCGACAAGCGCAGTTTATTTTCTTTCTGCCAGATCAATGCTCCGAGCCAGCCATTACCTAACGGTATGCCTTCATCCCAGCGTTGCGGCAGTTGGTTGAATTGCAGGTCATGCGCGGGGCTGGGTTGGGCATAGCTGGTACTGCTCAGGAGAAGCAAGTAAAAAAAGCAGATCAGTTTTAAGATGCGCATGTTAGTGAATTAGTAAATGTTGTTTGTTTGAATGAGTAACCAGCTATGAGTAATGAGTAATCAGTAATGAGTAGCTCCGGAAAAGTCTTTACTAATAAGTACCTGTATCTAAGCTGTAAAGTATCTTCCATTTTATTCATTACTGATTACTCATTACTCATATCTTCTTTCAGCCTGCTTCTATCTGCAAGCCCCCTCACTCATTCATCGACTGCACCCCTACCACCGCCGAAGCCGTAGTACGATGCAAATCAAAGATGACTATTTCATTCTTGCCCTTTTTCAGCCAGTTGGCCGGACAGAATATCCGTTGTTGCGGACCGATATTCCAGTAGCGGCCGAGCAGGTGTCCGTTTACATAGACCATCCCTTTCCCATAATCGCTGAGGTCAAAAAAGGTATCACCGGTTTCTTCGAGCATAAACTGGCCAGTGAAAAATTGTCCGTTGCGTCCCACGGTAGAAAACCGGGGTTGTTTGAGTGCCTTTGCAACAAACGTTTCGTTCATCGGTAACGAAAAGTGTTGCCAGTTCATCAGGGTCATACCATTGAGGGTCAACCGGTCCGTGATGCCTTTGCGGTCGATCATAAACTGGGCAAAGTTGATATGTCCCATTCCTTCCACCAGTATATCCAGTACCGGGTTTTGGGTGGTCGTTGTTTTGGGCAGATCCACGGTCCATTTGCCACCATCCCTGAATACGGTATCAATAAACACCCCATCCAAAAATACCAGCGCATAATCATGCGGTTCCCAGATGGTCAGTTTGCCGCTTTTATGGCCGATTAGTTCGGTCCGGTAGAGCATCAATCCCTGGTTCTGATCCAGCATTTCCATCGGCAGGGGCTGCGGACTGGTAAAGGGTGCCGGCAACACATCCCAGATAGACTGGACCCGTTTCATGGGAATTTCCTGTACATAGATCACTTTTTGCGGGGCAGGAATTGCCGGCAAAGGTGTTGCACTGTATTTACTGATCAGGTTACGGAGCATGAAATATTTGGCCGTGGGTTGTCCCTGTTCATTAATCGGTGCATCGTAATCATAACTGGTAATATCGGGTTGATAAGCCGTAGGGGAAAAGGCATTGGCCCCTGCAGTAAAGCCAAAATTGGTACCCCCATGTATAACATAGAAGTTGACGGATCGTTTTGTTTTTAGCAGAAACTCCACTTCCTTCTTCAACTCATTGGTATCCGGGCGTTGCCATTTTTCACCCCAGTGGGTGAGCCAGCCGGGATAGGTCTCGCTGCTGAAAGCAGGTACATTGGGATTCCTTTTTTTTGCCTGTTCAAAATCGGCTTCGCTGCTGCCGCTGTCTAGTCCGATAGCGGCGCCATCGATATTACCGGCTTCGAGCATATATGGGGTGGGACCATCGGCTGTATAAAAGGGAACATTGATCCCCTCTTTCAACCACAATTGGCGTAAACGTTCCAGGTAGGCTTTATCATTCCCATAACTTCCGTATTCATTTTCGATCTGCACCATCAGGATCGGTCCACCCGCGGTGACCTGCAGTGATTTAACCTGCCGGGCCATGGCGCTGATATAGCTTTCTACGGCTTTCATATACCGGGGATCCATGCATCGGATCTTAATATCCGGTATTTTCAGCAGGGATACCGGTAAGCCGCCAAAATCCCATTCGGCACACACATAAGGTCCCGGACGGAACAGTACCCACATCCCTTCCTGCTGGCAGATACGGACGAACTCCGCGATATCGCGGTTCTCCGATGTAAAATCAAATACACCGGGTTTAACTTCATGGTAGTTCCAGAACAAATAAGCCGCAATAGAATTACAACCCATGGCTTTGGCCATCTGAATCCGGTGCCGCCAGTACTCTTTTGGAATCCGGGCCGGGTGCATCTCCCCGCTGATCAGTTGCAGGGGTTTGCCATCGAGCAGGAAATCATTTTTCCCCAGGGTAAAACGATGCGGCTTCTGGGAAAAAGCGGGAATCAGGAACAGCAGCA
>CAZLRY010000523.1:0-2392 GCA_964561675.1 uncultured Chitinophaga sp. | reverse complement strand
GCTATTTCTTCAAATAAAGCCAGGGGCAGGATCGGCAGGTACCAGAACAGTGAAGACGAATCCCACAAGGCTGAGAGCCGGATACGGACACCCCCTGCAACAACCAGCATTGCGAGCAGTACGGCAAAGATGAGCAGACCGTACCCTATTCCTTTGAAAAAACGAATGAGGGTTCCGGATTCCCAAACCAGCCCGTAATCCCGAAAGGTCTTTTTCTCTGAAACAATAAAGAAGAAGGTCAGCGCAAACGTACCAATGGTACAGCCAATGCCATAGACAAACTGTTCATAGCGCGACGGGAATAGTGGCTCCAAAAAACGGCCCACGAGCATCAGTACCCCGATAAACAGGATCCAATAGACACACACCCTGAGGGTGGTAACCAGCCGGGAAGAAAACATCATAGTAACAGCATAAGGATGATCTTATACACAGTTTCCGCTTCACTCCGACTAACTTACTTAAAATTCCGGAGAACAGGATTCTTATACTTCCTGTGTCTGGAAAATGCTGACTAACGTTTTGATAAAATACAATTGCCTTTCCAGCACAGCCAATGACAGGTATTCAGGGGACTGTGCTATCTTAGAGCAGAAACAGTAAGCTGCAAAAGCAGTGTTATGCGACAAAAAGATCCATCCATCATCATTATCGGCGCCGGCGGCATTGTACAACATGCCCATCTGCCCGCTTATAAAAAAGCCGGGTATACGGTGAGGGGCCTGTTTGATACAGATATTGACAAAGCAAAAAAAGTGGCCGCGGAATTCAGCATCCCTGCCGTTTATAACAGCCTGGAGCAGGCAATCGCTGCCGCCGGTCCAGCTGATATTTTTGACCTGGCAGTACCAGCATCGGCCATCCTTCCGGTATTGCATCAGCTGCCACCCGGCGCTGCTGTTTTATTACAGAAACCCATGGGCGAAAACCTGGAACAAGCCAAAGAAATACTTGCCCGCTGCAAACAAAAAAAGCTACTGGCCGGTATCAATTTCCAGTTACGCTACGCCCCTTTTATCCTGAAAGCAAAAGAACTGCTGAATAGCGGACAAATCGGAACCCTCTGCGATATTGAAATAAACATCAATGTTCTTACCCCCTGGCAGCTCTGGGATTTCCTGTTTTCCCTGCCCCGAATGGAAATACTCTATCACAGTATTCATTATGTGGACCTGGTCCGGCAACTGGCCGGTGAACCGGAATCAGTGTTTGCAAGAACGATCAAACATCCGGATATGCCGCAACTCGCCTCGGTTAAATCCATGATCTATCTGGACTATGGAGAAAACATGCGGGCCAGCATTCTCACCAACCACTGCCATAAATTCGGTCCCCGGCATCAGCATTCCTATATCCGCATCGAAGGTACCCGTGGAGCGATCTATATCCGGCTGGGGTTGCTCATGGATTATCCGCAAGGCCTGCCTGACCAGTTTGAGTACATTTCGCTCGATGAAAACGGGGAGGGCAACTGGAAAACCATTTCCATTGACGGCAGCTGGTTCCCCGATGCATTTGCCGGCAGTATGGGCGAAATGATGAAAGCACAGGCGGATAAAAAATATAAACCCGACAATAACCTGGAAGACGGACTGAAGACCATGCGGTGGGTGGAAAAGGCGTATCAGTCCAATGGACGCTGATGATACAGTCCACAGTCGACAGTCAACAGTGGGCAGTCGGCAGTCGGCAGTCCACAGAAGGTCGTTTAAAGTTGACAATGTCTTTAAGATCAGAAAGGCTATTTCCTTAGGAGGGGCTGTTTCCCTTCCTCTCCCCTAAAAACCCGTCATTCCGAACGAAGTGAGGGACCTTGTATTTATCGAAGTGAAGGACCTTGTATTTAACGAAGTGAAGGAAGCGATATTTAAAAGAGATGACGGCGTGAACTGCCAGGTAACAGCCCCGCCTAAGAACGCTTTTCTTACTCAATAATAAGTTCTTCGTTTATGATATGTCGTTCCTCCCAACACAGCTGGATTTTTACCTTGTACTTTAGAAATACAAGGTCCCTCACTTCGTTCGGAATGTCGTGAATAAGGGGGGGTAAAAGGGGAATACAAGATTTCTCGCTTTGTACCCTCTGTAGTACAACGAAAGAGGGGCACTCGAAATCGAAGTCCCTGTCGCTGATGTTTTTATTTATTGAAAAGCCTGTAACTCCCAAAAAAAGAGGCCACCCTTTCAGGCAGCCTCTTCCTAATTTTTACTTTTTACTTTTGACTTTTTACTTTCTAAAACCTTCTTCTATTCCCTCCTCCGTTTCCGCCACCATTTCCTACCCTGTTTTCGGTCCGGCGTTCCATCCGTTGCTGTCCGTTATTTCCTCCTGATACCGGACGACGCTCAAATGACCGGTTATTATTCCCCTGAACGGTACCTCCTCCATTAT
>CAZLRY010000522.1:0-2403 GCA_964561675.1 uncultured Chitinophaga sp. | reverse complement strand
TGAGGGGCCTTTTTATCGCTCTCTTTTTTTGCCTGACGGCCGTTGCCGGCTTTACACAAAACAATCTAAAGGGTATAACCTTAGTGGCGGAAAATAGCAAAACACCGGTAACTGATGCTTCTGTTTATTCTGCAGACTTTACATATAGTGAAATATCAGACGAAAATGGGTTTGTTTCATTTAAAAACCTGCCAGATGGCACCGATTCATTAATCATTACAGCAATTGGGTATGCAACAAAAATCATTCAACTGACTGAACTGGGTTCCGGCACCATTTACCTGACCGTAAAAGTCACAACCTTGAATGATGTGTTGGTCAGGGCCTCTTCCAAAAACGGAATTTTTAAGACGATTAGTGATCTTGATATTCATATCCGGCCGATTATTAATTCTCAGGAAGTATTAAGGCTGGTACCAGGTTTGTTTATCGGACAACATGCCGGAGGAGGAAAGGCAGAGCAGATTTTCCTCCGTGGCTTTGACCTGGACCATGGCACCGATATTCAACTAACAGTAGATGGACTGCCGGTAAATATGGTGAGTCATGCGCATGGACAGGGCTATGCGGATCTTCACTTTCTGATTCCTGAACTGATCGAGAAAGTGGGCTTTAATAAAGGTCCCTACCAGGCAGATAAAGGGAATCTGACTACTGCCGGATACGTTGCTTTTAAAACAAAGAACTACCTGCCCTCCAATTTTGCAAAAATAGAAACGGGTCAGTTCAATACCATCAGGGCTATTACCGGTATTAATCTGCTGGGCACTGCTGCCCGTGAAAAAAACCAGAGCCTGTATATTGCCGGCGAAGGTTCATTTACCAAGGGATATTTTGAAAGTCCCCAGAATTTTTACCGATACAACGGAATGATCAAATACCATGGCCGTACAGGTGCAAAGAGCACACTCACTGCATTATTAACCGGACTGAGCAGTAAATGGAATGCCAGTGGCCAGATCCCTGACCGGGCCGTTGCTGATGGTAGTATCGGATTTTTTGGGGCGATAGATGATAATGAAGGTGGAAAGACCAGCCGGTATAATGCTTCAGCAGAATTGATGCACAATCTGGGCAATGGAGCCGTCTTACGAAATCAGTTCTTTTATTCCCACTATAATTTTGAGTTGTATTCCAATTTCACCTTTTTTAAGGAAGATCCGGTAAACGGAGATCAGATCCGCCAGAAAGAACACCGGCACATAACAGGTTATAATTTGTCCTACCAGCAGGATCATGAATGGTCCGGCAGGAAAGCCCAGTTCAGCACCGGCTTACAAACCAGGTATGATATTATAAATGATATTGAACTTTCACGCACAAAGAACAGAACACAAACCACCAATCCGCTGATGCTGGGAGATATTCAGGAGCTGAATGCTGGCATATATATACAGGAAAAACTAATACTAAACTCTCGCTGGGATATCACCGCCGGTATCAGGTCTGATTATTTCACCAATCGATATGATGACAGGCTGGCATTTACAAAATCATCCTCCACTTCCGTGATTGTAAGTCCAAAATTTAATATTAATTACCGGGCCAATGATAAAGTTCAGTTGTACTGGTTCAACGGTCAGGGATTCCACAGCAATGATACACGGGTAGCTGTTGCACGTAACGGAAAGGATGTAGTTACCCCAGCCTGGGGCAGTGACCTGGGCGGTATTTTCAAACTTGGAAAAAAAGCGATGATTCAGACTGCATTCTGGTATTTATGGATGAAACAGGAATTCGTTTATGTTGGGGATGAAGGGGTGGTGGAACCGGGCGGGAAAACACAGCGAACCGGTTGGGATCTCTCTTTACGATATGAACTGGCTAAAAATCTTTATTCCGATATCGATATCAGCCTCACAAATCCCCGTGCATTAAACACGCCTGAAACTGAAAATTACCTGCCACTCGCACCCCGTTTTACAAGTGTGGGAGGAATTACTTACCGTAAAGCTGACGGATGGAATGGAAGTCTGCGCTATCGGTATATGGGTGACCGTCCGGCGAATGAAGATAATTCAGTAGTGGCAAAAGGCTACTTTGTGACCGATGCCGCCATCAATTATACCATGAAAAAATGGGAAGCTGGTCTTTCTATACAGAATCTTTTTGATACCCGATGGAAGGAGACGCAATTTGATACAGAAAGCCGTTTACAGAATGAACCAGGCCCGGTATCAGAAATTCATTTTACTCCCGGAACACCGTTTTTTGCCCGAATCAGTTTCAGTGTATTTTTTTAAAAAATTATTATGCAACTCTCCTGCCCCATGCCCAAATTTGATTTTGATGTGATAACGCTCGGTCATGGAAGTGGCGGACTGCTTACCCATAAACTATTGCAGAGTGGTGTATTTGATGTTTTAAAAAATGAGCTGCTGGATCAGCAACATGATGGTGCCA
>CAZLRY010000521.1:0-2413 GCA_964561675.1 uncultured Chitinophaga sp. | reverse complement strand
GATCAGCCGATCATCGGTACGGAGATGGGCAGTACGGTCACCACAAGAGGGCAATATGAGAAGGATACTATCCGGGGTTATGTACCCGATCAGGATATCACCGCTCCCTGGTGGGCCAGTAAGGCCGAGGATTGGTGGAGTCTGGCGGGTCCCAATGATTTCTGGCTCGGTGGATTTATCTGGACCGGACTCGATTACCGCGGCGAACCCACGCCTTATCAATGGCCCAATATCAATTCCCATTTCGGGGTGATGGATATGTGCGGTTTCCCGAAGAATATTTATTACTACTATAAAAGCTGGTGGACCGATGAGGATGTGCTGCATATTTCCCCGCATTGGAACTGGAGGGATAAAGCCCCGGGCTGGAATAAAAAGCAGGGCGATCCGGTTGATGTGTGGGTGAATACCAATGCCGACAATGTGGAGTTATTCCTGAATGGGAAGAGCCTCGGTAAAAAGGATATGCCGCGCAACAGTCACCTGAAATGGACGGTGAACTACGAACCCGGCAAACTGGAAGCGGTGGCGTATAAGAAAGGAAAACGCCTGTACAGTAAGGTAGAAACGACAGGACAACCGGTAGAAGTGGTGGTAACACCGTATAAGACCACGATACTGGCCGATGGCAAGGATGCAACAGTATTAAACATAACCGTGCTGGACCGTGAGGGCAGGGAAGTACCGGATGCCGATAATCTCATCAATTTTAATATTGCAGGCGATGGAAAGATCATTGGTGTGGGTAATGGAGATCCTTCGAGTCATGAACCCGATAAATGTGTGGAGGGTATGTGGCAGCGGCGGCTTTTCAATGGTAAATGCCAGGTGATCATTCAGTCAGGTACAAAACCGGGTATGATCAAGTTTGACGCCACGGCAAAGGGACTGTGGTCAGGCGGCACCGATATTCAAACCATAGATCCGAAAGAAACGGAAAAGATCACCATCGATAAAACGTACTCCCTTACCGGTGAGCAAGCCAAGCGAAGAGAGGTAGGAAAAATGCTGGGCGCCGATATTTCTTTTTTACCGGAGCTGGAAGCAAGGGGAATGAAATTTTCGGATAATGGGGTAGCCAAAGACGCGGTGGAGATACTGAAAGACCATGGATTCAATTATGTAAGGCTGCGGATCTTTAATAATCCGGCGGCCGACAGTGGTTATTCACCGGGTAAAGGATTTTGTGATTTGCCCCATACACTGGCCATGGCCAAACGGGTAAAAGCGGCGGGGATGAAGTTGTTGCTCGATTTTCATTACAGTGATTACTGGGCCGATCCCGGGAAACAGTATAAGCCGGCCGCCTGGAAGGGACTGGATTTTACGGCCCTGAAGAAACAGGTATTTGATTTTACCAAAGAAGTGATGGAAGCGCTCAAAGCACAGGGCACCACACCGGATATGGTACAGGTGGGCAATGAGATAAATCATGGCATCGTATGGCCGGAAGGGAATGTTAGCTATTTTGACCAGCTGGCCCAACTGATCAATGCCGGGAATGCGGCAGTGAAAGCGGTGGATCCAACCGTGATACTGATGTTGCATGTGGCCCTGGGCGGACAAAATGATGAATCGGTTTTCTTCATTGATAATATGGTGGCCCGTGGGGTGCAGTTTGATGTGATCGGGGAGTCTTATTATCCCAAATGGCATGGCACCCTGGAAGACCTGGAGTATAACCTGAATGATCTCTCCAGGCGTTATGACCGGGATGTGATTGTGGTGGAATATTCGCACCGGAAGGAAGCGGTGAATAAGATCGGGTTTGAAGTGAAGGGTGGACGGGGAAAAGGAACCTGTATCTGGGAACCGTTGAGTACCTGGGAGAAATTTTTTGATGAGCAAGGAAAGGCGAATGAGTTGCTGAAACTTTATGATGCAATCAGCCGGCAATATTTACAAACAGCAAATTAATGAGTAGTATGGAAAGCGGATATCCCGTCCCTGAGGTTTTAAAACAATATGTGAGCAGTGAGGCCATCGTGGTTCGTTCACCCGGGCGGATCAACCTGATCGGTGAGCACCTGGATTACAACAGCGGCTTTGTATTACCCGCCGCGATTGATAAGGCGGTGTATGTGGTGGTGGAAAAGCAGGAGCAGCCTGTCTATTCCCTGCATTCAGTGGATTTCAATGAGACGATCGATATACCCGTATCGGAGGTGAAGCCTGCCTTCGGTCATTGGTACACGTATATCCTCGGGGTGGTGGCCCAGTTCAACGCTACGGGTCGTGCCGTGCCGCCGTTTAAGATGGCGGTATACGGGGATGTGCCACTTGGGGCCGGTTTATCCTCATCGGCTGCGATTGAAAGTGCCGCTGCTTTCAGCATCAATGAATTATTCGGGTATGGGTTTGACCGGTTGCAACTGGTGAAAATGGCCCAGCAAGCCGAGCATGAATATGCCGG
>CAZLRY010000520.1:0-2414 GCA_964561675.1 uncultured Chitinophaga sp. | reverse complement strand
GCCAGTCCGATGGTCAGACCCCGGATCAGTTGCCCCAGGCAGGTTACAACCAGTCCGATGATGATCGGGAAAAGATAGTATTGTTCACCAAACTGTGCTTTGGGAAACAATGGCCAGGACGGAATAAATAAGGCGGCGTAGAACAGGATGAAAATCCAGTTACGATACTTGAAGAAAAAATTACCTATAGAAACCATAGAGAGAAAATTACAAGAAACAAGATGCCAGGATCCAAAGAAAAATCAATAATCAAGGATCAAACCAGGGCTACTTAGTTACGAAGTTGAAGTTTGAAATTTGATGCTTATTTGTCTTTTGTTGTTTGATGCTTCTTTGGATCCTGGCATCTTCGGTTCTTGGTTCTTTAATGAGTTTACTTTTTTACTGCCACAATTCCAGCAAAGTTGAACCATTTGAAAAACACTTCGCAATGTCCGAATCCCTGGTCGCGCAGGAGATTGATATTCTCGGTCAGCTTATAAGGGACCAGTACATTTTCCAGTGCTTCTCTTTTCTGTGAGATCTCGAGTTCGCTGTAGTTATTGCGGCGCTTATAATTATAGTAGTACTTGATAAAGTCGCGGTTGAAGTTGCTTTCCTCTGCCAGTATTTTTTCCACCAGGATCAGCACACCACCGGGGTTGAGGCCATTGTAAATATCTTTCAGCAGGCGTTCCCGGTAAATGGGGCGCACAAACTGCAGGGTGAGGCAGAGTACCACCACGGATGCGTTTTCGATCCGTACGGTCTGGCCCAGGTCCTCACAACGTAACTCATAGGGTCGGGAGAAGCCCAGTTCCATCAGTTTGGATTTACACTTGTCCAGCATTTCCTGGGAGTCGTCAATCCCGATAAATTTAATATTCTGGTCCACCATGGTATTCATCCCGATCATGGTAGTGCCGGTGGAACAGCCCAGGTCATAGACAAAGGTTTCTTCCCTTGCGTGATCAGCGGCCAGTTCGGCCATCATCCGCTGGATTTCCCCATAAAAAGGAACCGAACGGTTCACCATATCATCAAACACTTTGGCCACATTGGCCCCAAACTTAAAGTCACTGGCTTTTTCTATTTCGTCTTTAAAAACTTCATCTTTGCCCATAAAAATCCGGTTTTGGGTCACAAAGTAAAGCAATTTATACGGGAGTGAACCAATCCCGCTGTTCAATGTATAAAGGATATGAAAAAAATCTACCATCTGGGAACCTGCAGTACCTGTCAGGCAATACTTAAAGAAACCGCACTGGAAAAAAAGGGGTTTACCCTGCAGGATATTAAAACGGAGAAAATCACCCCGGCACAGCTGGATGAAATGAAGAAAATGGCCGGGTCTTATGAGGCGCTTTTCAGCCGGAAAGCCCTGAAATACAAGGAACTTGGGCTGAAAAACCAGTCATTAACTGAAAAAGACTACAGGTCCTATATTCTTCAGGAGTACACTTTCCTGAAACGCCCGGTCGTGATTGCCGGTGACCGGATTTTTGTGGGGAGTGAGAAGAAGACGGTAGCGGCTTTGAAAGAGCAATAGGGTAATTGGAGAGTGGAGAGTGGAGAGTGGAAAGTGGGGAGTGGAAAGTGGGGAGTGGAAAGTGGGGAGTGGAGAGTGGAGAGTGGAGAGTGGGGTTTACAGCAGAAACATCTTTAAAAAAAAGCGGCTTTCCGAATTTCGGAAAGCCGCTTTTTACATTTGTTTTCACTTCTTTTAGCCCTACTATCCACTTCCCACTCTCTACTCTCCTTCTCTTTGACTACATAAGAAGTAGAATCAACAGCTGCGCCGCCACAATCCTTAAAATCATCGTCAGTGGATATACCGTGGCATAGGTTACAGAGGGAATATCATTACCCGCCAGTTTGGTGGCAAACGCCAGGGCGGGTGGGTCGGTGGAAGCACCCGCGAGCAAGCCGCAGATTTCAAAATAGGTTTTCTTAAAGTATTTACGGGCAATAAAACCTACAATAAGTAAGGGAACCGTGGTAATGATCACGCCCATGCCGATCCAGCCCCATCCGCTGCCATCTGCAAAGGCAACAGAGAGATTTTTACCGCTACTGAGTCCGACACTGGCCAGGAATAAACTGATTCCCAGTTCACGAATCATGAGGTTGGCACTGTTGGTGGTATAGTTATTCAGGTAAAACAGGTTGCCGAAGCGGCTTAAGGTAAGTGCAATAATCAGCGGACCACCCGCCATTCCGATCTTTACGGCTACCGGCATATTGGGAAAATGGAAGGGAATACTACCGAGGATGACGCCCAACACTATACCAAAGAAAATAGGGGCCAGGTCGGGTACTTCCAGTTTCTTCATAGAGTTGCCCAATGCATCGGTGGCAATCTTAACACCTTCCTCTGTTCCTACTACTTTAATGGTATCACCCAGTTGCAGGAAAATATCTCCGTGTGGTACCAT
>CAZLRY010000519.1:0-2422 GCA_964561675.1 uncultured Chitinophaga sp. | reverse complement strand
TAGGGCCGTATTTTTTTGCCCGCTAAGCCTTTATAAGACAGCCCGAAAGGTGAATAGTTCTTTACATATCGAAAACTCCAAAAGAGCAAAAGGCAAAAGCCTGAGTTTATTATTTGAAGACCATGCTTTAAAAGAAAGGTCTTTTTGGGCTTTGCGGGAAAAAAACATGTAAACCCTGATGAAAACAACATGGTGTGATATTAAAGGTTCCGGATATTTAAATAAAAAATGTGTGAAAATGAGTTGGCTAAAATTGCAGTAGATATTGCATACACCGTTCATAACATATTAGGACCCGGTTTATTAGAAAGCGTATATGAGTCTGCCTTTGCATATGAGTTGGAAGAGCGTGGCTTATTATATAGCCGGCAAGAGGAGATCCCGGTTCCTTATAAAAAATCGAAACTGGATAAAGCATTCAGGTCAGATATAATAATGGAGAAAAAATTATTGATAGAATTAAAATCTGTTGAAAGTCTTGAACGTATGCATCATAAGATAACATTAAACTATTTGAAACTATCCGGATTAAAACTCGGATTTCTCATCAACTTTAATGTATTACTGATTAAAGACGGAATTCATAGAAAGGTAAATGGGTTATAGGAAAAAAATTGAGACGGGTCATATATAGGTGATTCTAATTAAAAAAAGGCTCTGCCATTAAGGAAAAGTCTTCTTTGGCTTCGCGGGATATTTGCCCGCTAAGCCTTTATAAGACAGCCCGAAAGTTGGAAAGTTTTTTTTAATATTTAGACAGTACATGAAATGGATAATGAATCAGAGACACAAAGTGTCTCCCTTTGCGATCTTGACTAATTAAATGACGCTACCATTAAGGAAAAGTCTTTTTTGGCTTTGCGGGAAAAAATAGAAATAAAACTTATATGAGGACATTAATCACCATTTGCTTAATTACTGTTTCCTTAGCTGCTTTTTCGCAGGACGACGACACCTTCAGTCCCTCCAAGCTGGAAGCCATTGCCCGGAATATGAAAACCGTATGGGATGATACTGATCCTGATTTTGGCATCAGCGCTATTCCCGATAAATGGAAGGAGGAAAGCGGGGTAATCATCGCCCAGAAAACCCGTTTCTCCTTTGATAAAGACGCCAACAAACTCGCCGTGTTTGAAATTACCCGCCGCCGGATCAAACTGAATGACCGGGATGCGGTGAATAATTATTCATCCGTATACTTCCGGATTGGTTCCTCATATGACGGGGCTGGCATAAAAGTCATTAAAGCAAATGGAACGGTGCAGGATGTATCCCTGCGCAATGCCGTATTTGTGGAAGACAATGATGATGTACCCTCCACTTTTACGCCGTACATCGGCAAGGCCAGTACTTACCTGGACAAGAGTAAAAGTCGTGTCATCTATTTTAAAATCGCCATACCGGATCTCGACCCGGGAGATATTATTGATTACGGGACCATATTTTACGATGACAACACGGTAAAAAAGATGAGTTATATCGAGTTTGACCCGATTTATTTCGTTTGCACACGGGAGTATCCGGTGCTCAGCCAGAAATTTGAAATCGATACCGATAATAATTCTTTTGTCAATTCCAAATCCACCATGGGTGCACCCGCTTTCAAAGAAACCGGGAATGCAAATGCTGAGTATAGCTGGGAAGACAGGAACCGGGAAAAAATTTCCGACACCAAATGGATAAACCGGATGATCGAATTTCCCATGTTGAAATTCCAGATCGTTTTCTCCCGGAGCGAAAACCGTTCAGATCTCTTCATTGGTGACCGCGGGGAACTGAAACAAACAATCAGTCCGGAGGAACTGGCCGTTAAAATGAACCATTTGTATAACCGGCTGGATGGATCCATGTACTATTCCATGGCCAAAGCCTACCTCAAACAAATCGGCTATGCGGATATACGGGAAGAGGATTTTATTCAGAAAACCTATTATATCCTGCGACATATGTCATTCTACCGGGCCAATGGATTTTCCAGTGAACTTTTTGCATCCTGCCTTACTCAGTGCCTTGATCTCCGGAAAATTCCATACGACCTGGTCGTAACCTCACCCATGACACTCACAAAACCGGGTGATATCATTTTCCGGACCGAACCGGAGTGGATGGTAAAAGTGAAAGACAAGTTTATATTCAATGCCACCATTTTTTCCAACCCATACGATTTCAAAACAGAGTTTCTGAATACCCCAGCATATATCATCAGCCTGGGCAAAAACCCGACGGCCACTCCCATTACTTTACCCGCCACCAAATCAGAAGAAAATATCACCACCAATACCATTACCGCTTCCATGGATACGGCTACCCGGAATATGAAAGTGGTGCTGCAGCGGGCGGCCACCGGTTTGGCCAAGAAAAACTATAATTACCAGGGCCTTGTATACACTACGGCCTTTGACGATGACCACCGCAGTTATGG
>CAZLRY010000518.1:0-2423 GCA_964561675.1 uncultured Chitinophaga sp. | reverse complement strand
ACGTATCACCCCGCTAGGGGTGTATTGTGATCTCCGGAATAAAACCAATTGCATTTTTCACCCCGCTAGGGGTGCATTGTTGGTAGAAACCCAATGTGACAACCGAATCCCACGTATCACCCCGTTAGGGGTGTATTGTGATCCCCGGAATAAAACCAATTGTCCTTTCACCCCGTAGGGGTGCATTGTGAAAAAACAGATTGCGTAGAAAAAATAAAATCCAACATTTTCGATCCACCTCTTAGCAGGCTAATTGGCTAATTGAAGTATTTTCTCCGGCTCATTCGTGGTAATAAAATCAAACCCTTCTTTGATCAGCCATCGCATGGTTTCTTCATCATTCACCGTCCAGGCATTGAGGACGATACCATTTTCTTTGGCTTCTTTGATCCAGTGCGGGTTCTTTTTAAATACGGAGAAATGATAATCGGCGCCGTTAATACCATCTGCTTTTAATTGTGCTGGAGAAATTGTGCCATCCAGAAACTGAAGATTCGCGGAAGGATCCAAACGTCTGAGTTCTTTCAGCATATCATAATCAAAACTGATATACACGATCCAGGGTGCGGCTTTCAGTTCATTCACCAGCTGCCATACTTTACCTGCAATGATTTTTGCTCTCTCCTTACTGATGCCGGAGGGTTTGATCTCCAGTACCAGGCGGGTATGCGTATTCCTTTCCATTCCGGCCAGCAGGTAAGACCGCAGGGTGGGCAAAGGTTCGCCGTTGGCCAATGGGAAATGACGCAGTTCGGCAAAGCTTGTTTTTTCTATTTCCAGCCGGTAATGATGGGGATCATGGTTGATCACCAGGGAATCATCGGCCGTCATGCGCACATCAAACTCTGTACCGGTACAACCGAGCCGGATGGCTTCTTTTAATGAGGCAATGGAATTTTCCGGAAAGCCGTTTTCCTTAAAAGCACCCCGATGGGCGACTACTTTATTAGCAGCAAAAGAAAGCGTGGTACTTTTCTGAGCATGCATAAAAAGTCCGGATATAAAGGTGAAGACAAGAAAGAGACTGATAGTTTTCATCAGAAAAATTTTATACGAACTATCCGCTTATTTATCCAGGTGCGGACTCTCAAAGCTAAGCTTTTTCAATCCGGTTTTGATTTCCGGACAACTCATAAATAAATTCCAGAGCAGCCCGCTGCGGTAATTTTCCATCATCACCACAATCGGCCCCTGGTCTATCGCCAGATAACGTGGTATATACCAGTTTTCGGTTTCGCTGAACGCATCATAGAAACCAAAAGGTCCCCATAAATTTACTTTCTTATTCGTATACCAGTTCCGCATGGCGGCCATGGATTCCTTGGGTGTGTAGGGGAAGGAGGATAAAGCGGCCGTGGGAGAAATCACCCCCAAATCCCTCTTCATAGTTGGGGCATGACCGGCATACCCTCTCATAGAATAACTGGAAGTAAGTCCCCAGCTATCCGGGCCATACCCGATAAATTTTTTCGGATTATTCACACACCATTTATAATGAATCTTTGAATGGCTGGTATTCTCCTTCCAGTAATCTGCATATTTATCTTTCAGTCCGCGCGGATCCAGTCCCAGCCAGGAATAATGCGCCCAGAACAAGGGCCCCACTGTTCCTTTTTCCCCTTTGTGATTCAGTTGCAACTGTACCCCTTCATACAAAGCCGCATTTTCATTGATCTTTCCATTGGCAGCCCAGCCTTCATGATAGACTTCGGCAGGTACGGTATGCGTGGGCGATGAAGCAGCCAGTACATACATAATCAGACATTCGTTATATCCCTGCACCGCAAAATTCATGTCCCAGTTATACTCCGGACTCCAGTGCCAGTACAATACATTTTTCCCGTTTCGGTACCAGTCGAACTCCACTTCTTTCCAGAGTTTATCGATCCTGGCGGCCAGTTGCCTTTCCCTTGCATCGCCCTCATTAAAATACTGCCGGACACAAAGTAATCCCTGGATCATAAAAGAAGTCTCCACCAGGTCACCGCCATTGTCCTTTTTGCTAAAGGGTTTTACTTTTCCGGTTTCGCCATTCCACCAATGTGGCCAGACTCCATGAAAACGATCCGCTGTTTCGAGAAATTGTACAATTTTCTCCAGTCTTTCGCGGCCTTCGGTACGGGTAATATACTTTCTTTCGATTCCGGTTAAAATCGCCATCACGCCAAAACCGGCACCGCCACTGGTTACCGTGGACATATCCTTCTGCGGATAAATATTGTCCGCATGATAACGCTCCCGGGCCAGCCCGCTCACCGGCTCCGCCCCTTCCCAGAAATAACGGAAGGCCGCTCGTTGCACCGAATCAAAAATAACCTGGTCTTCTTTACTCAACTCAGGAGCCGACTGTGCTGTATTAACCGGCCCCTTACAGGCACCCAGCCACAAAACCAAAATCACAATACTGTATCGCATAATGTATG
>CAZLRY010000517.1:0-2423 GCA_964561675.1 uncultured Chitinophaga sp. | reverse complement strand
ACGACACAACAATGAAAAAAAGAAAATGAATTAACCCAGAAATCAAAACCAAAAGAGTTAAATAAAGAAGCCCTCAGCCGCTACACCGGTGAATTCGAATTTGCTCCTGGCGCTAATGTGAAATTTTACCTGAAAGGCGATAAAACATTATTCGCCTTTATTGAAGGACAGCCAGAATATGAACTGGTTCCGGTAGACAAAAACAAATTTGACCTGAAAGTACTCCCTGGTTATAGTGTGCTGTTTGAAGAAAATGAAAAAGCTGAAATACTATCAGCCAGTTTTATCCAGCCCAATGGTACATTTAAAGCGAAAAAGAAATAATGAAGTACTGTTTGTTCACCCTCCTTGCGGGCGGGTTATTGCTCTTTTCATCCTGTAACAACAAGGGAGAAAACTATGACCGGATTATCCGGAATGGGATCGTCTATGATGGCAGCGGAGCCCCCGGTATCAGGGCGGATATCGGCATCCGGAATGACACGATTGCCTTTATTGGCGACCTGTCAGGAGCCAGCGCCACGGAAGAAACCGATGCTGCCGGTCAGGCCCTGGCTCCCGGATTTATCGACACGCATAGTCATCATGCCGGCAATCCCTTCAGTCACCGCGATTTTACGGCCGTGCTGAGTCAGGGAATCACCAGTATTATCATCGGGCAGGATGGAGGATCCAATTTTCCACTGGCTTCTTTTTATCAGCAGTTAACTGACACACCGGTTGCAGTAAATATTGGCTCCTATAGCGGACATAATACTATCAGGGATTCAATACTCGGCAAGGATTTTAAACGAGCCGCTTCAGCTGCGGAAACCGAAAAAATGAAAACCCTTCTCCTGCAGGATATGGAAGCAGGCGCCCTTGGCTTATCCACCGGCCTGGAATATGATCCAGGTATTTATTCAGCCCGTGAAGAAGTGTTGGCGCTTACCAAAATAATTGCGCCATACAACGGAAGGTATATAAGTCATATCCGCAGTGAAGACCGTTATTTCTGGAATGCCATTGATGAAATTATCAATGTTGGTAAGACAACCGGGGTTCCGGTACAGGTCAGTCATATCAAACTGGCCATGCATAATCTCTGGGGAAAAGCAGACAGCCTGCTGGCGATCATGGATCAGGCCCGGAAAGAAGGCGTGCAAATTACCAGTGATATTTATCCCTACGCCTTCTGGCATTCCACGATCCGGGTTTTGTTTCCCGACCGCAATTTCAGCAATGAAAAAGAAGCGGACATGATTCTCCGGGATATCACCCTTCCGGAAGACATCATCCTAGCGGCTTATGAGATCAACCCGGCCTATGAAGGAAAAACACTGGCCGCCATCGCCGCGCTTGAAAATAAAACCCCGGCCCGGATGCTGGTTGAACTGATCGCGCGGATTGAAGCCTGGGAAAAAAGCCATAATGATGAATGTCGTGAAAGTATCATGGCCACTTCAATGGCTGAAACAGATATTACCCGGCTGATGCAATGGCCTTATGCCAATATTTGTTCTGATGGTTCTTCTTCCGGCAGACATCCGCGCGGACACGGCGCCTTTCCCCGGGTTTTAGCCAAGTACACGCGGGAAGAAAAAGCGCTCACCCTCGCACAGGCCATTTACAAAATGACCGGTCTGGCTGCCACCAACCTGGCGATTGAAAAAAGAGGCTTTCTGCGCACCGGCTATTTTGCGGATATTGTCCTTTTTAATCCTGACACCGTGAAAGATCTCGCCACCGTGGAAGAACCCCACGCATTATCTGAAGGTATCCTGCAGGTATGGGTGAACGGACAATCCGTTTATCTTACTAAAAAACACAGCGGCCTCTTCCCGGGGCAGCTGATCAAACGAAAATAAAAAACTGAAATACGTTATGTCAATCAATGTCAGACCTGCCGTGAAGGAAGATTGTCCCCGGCTGCTCGAACTGGTCAGGGAACTGGCCTTGTATGAAAAAGCACCGGATGAAGTAACTGTGTCCATGGAGCACTTTGTGGAAAGTGGTTTTGGCGAAAAGCCGGTTTGGTGGGCATTTGTCGCGGAAGAAGGCAACATGATTTATGGCTTTGCCCTTTATTATATCCGCTATTCCACCTGGAAGGGCCAGGCCATGTACCTGGAAGACATTGTGGTAACAGCATCAGAACGAGGTAAAGGGATTGGCAAACTGTTGTTTGACCGGCTGATTGAAGAAGCCAGAGAAAAGGGGTTCAAGCGGATGGTTTGGCAGGTGCTGAAATGGAATGAACCGGCTATAAATTTTTATAAAAAATATAAAGCTGACTTTGACGGGGAATGGTTCAACAGTTCCATTTATATATGAGTTTATGACCTGAACCAGTTCTGCTGATGAGCCATACTGATGACTTCAGCTTTGGACTGCACATGCAGTTTTTCGTATACATTGGCAATATGTTTACGAACGGTGAGTAC
>CAZLRY010000516.1:0-2424 GCA_964561675.1 uncultured Chitinophaga sp. | reverse complement strand
GATCCGGTGATTTTTCCAACGATAAAAGCATTTGAACAATGGAGAAAATTGAATACCCCATCACCCAACGCCGCTTAAGGACAAGCTCCCTGGTCAGGGAACTAACCGCCTCAGTAAAACTGAATCACAAAAGTTTTATCCTGCCACTGTTTGTGGAAGAGGGGCTGGCTGCACCACGACCGGTACCGGGATTAGGCCCTGTGCTGGTAGAGACCATACATTCCATTACCGGGGTAGTCGAAAAGCAATTAGCCAATGGTATTGCCAAATTTTTATTATTTCCTGTTCCGGCCGGCAAGCAGGAGCAACTGAAAGATTTTTCATTTGCTACGAACCTCGTTCGTACACTGAAGCAAACTTTTAGCGAACGGATCTGGATTGCAGCTGATCTTTGTCTTTGCAGTTATACTACACACGGGCACTGCGGTGTGCTGGATGAGGAGCATACCCGTTTACTCAATAGTCCTACGGTGGATGTGTTAGTACAGTATGCTTCAAAACTGGCTGCGGCCGGTGTGGATTGCATAGCGCCCAGTGACATGACGGATGGCCGGATTGGCGCGATCCGTACCCGGCTCGATGCGCTTGGGTTTGAAGAAGTGACGATCATGAGCTATGCCGCCAAGTTCAGTTCCCAGTTTTACGGTCCCTTCCGGGATGCCTGTCATTCTGCTCCTCAATCAGCAGGATTACAAAACCGTAAGACGTACCAGCATTCACCCCTTAATCCGGCGGATGCCCTGGCCTCTGCCTCGCGGGATGAACGGGAAGGGGCCGATATCCTGATGGTCAAACCGGCCGCGTTGTATACAGATATTATTGCTTCGGTAAAAGCGAGTACTGAGAAGCCGGTAGCCGCCTATCACGTAAGTGGTGAATACGCCGCCATTGAAGCATTGGCCGAAAAAGGGTTGGTCAACAGAGCGGCGGCGCACCTGGAAGTCTGGACTGCCCTGAGCCGTGCCGGAGCGGATATCATCATTTCCTATGCTGCAGGTGAAGCCCGGCAATGGATTAAAGAAATGGAGTATTAATCAAAAACCCATAGAAATGGTAGACTGGATGATTTAAATCAGCTTAAGTTTACATTCCGGACCCGAGTTTTGCCCGGTTCGTGGAAGTTTAAAAATTACCAACAGCATTACAGACAGGATTCATCCATGCGAAAGAATAAAAAAGAAATAAAGGAGCAGGTGCCTGGCACAAAAAATCCGCTTTACCCGGTTTTCTTAAAACTGGATACATTGGAGCTGTTACTGGTAGGAGCCGGGAATGTGGGATTGGAGAAGTTGCAGTCCCTGTTGGGTAATGCGCCACAGGCCCGGATCACCGTGGTGGCACCAAAA
Source organism: uncultured Chitinophaga sp. (assembly GCA_964561675.1). Taxonomy (GTDB): domain Bacteria; phylum Bacteroidota; class Bacteroidia; order Chitinophagales; family Chitinophagaceae; genus JJ008. The sequence continues at coordinate 1,078 of CAZLRY010000516.1, read as the reverse complement.
ATTCTGGACGAAGTAAGAGTATTACTGGCAGAACATCCATCCTGTCAGTTGAAAGAACGCGAATTTGTGGAAGCCGACCTGGAACATAAAGACCTGCTGGTACTGGCCACGGATAACCCGGAGCTGCATCGGGAAGTAAAACAAATCGCCAATGCCAAAGGTATACTGGTGAATGTAGCTGATACACCGGAGCTTTGTGATTTTTATCTGGGCAGTATTGTCCAAAAAGGAAATCTGAAAATCGCCATTTCCACCAATGGTAAATCACCCACGGCTGGTAAGCGGATCAAAGAAGTGTTGCAGGATGCACTGCCTGGTGAACTGGATCAGGTCATTGAAAACCTGCATATCCTGCGGGGCCGGTTAAATGGAAATTTTCAGCATAAAGTAAAAAAGCTCAATAAAATCACCCGGGTGATGGTTGAGAATGAAAGTTCGTCCACCGCCCAACGATGGCGCAAGATCGCCACTTATTCGCTGATTGGATTTGCCCTGATGCTGATCGGGCATTTTATTTTTTCTTACATCCCGGTACGTCAGATCGCCGATGATACATCGGCCTGGTATAAAACACTGGATCCGAATTTTCACTGGATGGTGTTGGCCGGGTTTATGGCACAGATGGTGGATGGCGCAACGAGTATGGGATATGGAGTAACCAGTTCGATTGTATTGCAGTCGGCCCATGTAAGCCCGGCCGCCATCAGCGGCGGAATTCACACGGCAGAGATGTTCACTACCGCTGCATCTGGTTACAGTCATTATAAATTCGGAAATGTCAATAAGAAATTATTTAAGGCACTGGTGATCCCTGGAATTATCGGGGCCATACTGGGCGCGTTTTTGCTGGTAAAATTCGGGGAGACGCATATTCGTTTCTTGCGGCCGGCGATGGCCATCTATACCTTGCTGCTGGGTGTCCGCATTTTCAGTAATGCTTTCCGGGCCGTGGATATAAAAAAGAAATTCAAACGCTTTGGCTGGCTGGCCGGTGCCGGTGGTTTTCTGGATTCATTCGGCGGAGGTGGTTGGGGACCGATTGTAACTTCCACACTTATTACTAAAGGACGTACTCCAC
>CAZLRY010000515.1:0-2426 GCA_964561675.1 uncultured Chitinophaga sp. | reverse complement strand
TCCCATCCAGATCATCCAGGCAAAAAAACCCCCAAATGACCATTTGGGTTTGGGCAGGTCCACCACGGCCAGGTTACGTCCAACCGTGGCCATTGACCCTTTATCATGGTATTCAAACTGAAGCAGGCGGTCTTTCGCCGATTTCTTTTCCATCAGCCGGAGATTATGGGCCAGCATGCCGGCCTGTTGCATCGCTGCGGGCGCCACCTGCGGATGACCCGTGGGATATGCCGGGGTTTCCATATAAGCGAGGTCGCCAATTGCATAAATATTCTCACTACCCAGCACCCGGCAATACCGGTCTGTTTTAATTCTGTTCCCTTTGGCAATTAACGATTTGTCAATGCCATTTGGAATATTACCTTTAATACCTGCAGCCCAGATCACCGTGGCTGCCGGTATCTTTTCACCATTATTCAGTTCCACATCCTGGCCGTCATAGTTTTTTACCAGGGTCCGGGTCATCAGTTTTACCCCCAGCTTTTCCAGGTAAGCCCCGGAGCGTTGTGATGATTTTTCCCGCATGGCAGCGAGGGTTTTATCGGCTCCCTCCAGCAGGAAAATATTCATCCGGGAAAAATCCAGTTCTGGATAATCCTTGGGCAGCACATATTGTTTCATTTCAGCGAGTGCACCAGACACTTCCACCCCGGTCGGCCCGCCCCCCACTACTACGATATTCATCATCCGTTGCAGGGCGGCTTCATCTTTTTCCAGGTGGGCTTTTTCAAATAATTGTAACAACCGGTGCCGGATCTGCAGGGCTTCCACGGTGGATTTCATTGGGAAAGCATGGGCAGCCAGGGCGGTATTGCCGAAAAAATTGGTGTCCGCACCCGTAGCCAACACCAGTACATCATAATTTATTTCTTCTTCGTTGGTAATAATTTTATTCTCTGCATCCCGGACTTCTTTCAGTTCGGCCAGACGGATCCGCACATTCCGGCTTTTTTGAAACACTTTTCGGAGCGGAAATGAAATATTACTGGCATCCAGTCCGGCCGTGGCCACCTGGTAAAAAAGCGGTTGAAACTGGTGATAATTGAAACGATCGAGCAATATGACTTCAAATCCGGGTTTATTGTTGAGCATTCGGGCGAGCTTTAATCCCCCGAATCCGGCTCCTGCAATGACGACTTTCATGGTTAGTGTTTTACAACACAAAAATACAATATTTTCAATATTTATTGAAAATACGGGAATATTTATTTTACCCAACTATATAACACAAAGGCAATGAAATAGATAACCAGCGGCACTTCGTACCCCGGAATGCCGCCAAGGCACATGGCGACGATTCCAGCCGCCAGTACCAGCATGCCCATCGACAACCATTGTCCGAGGGAATTGCCTTTCAGCTTTAACGGATACTCCATATGTCCGGCAGGAACCGACAGCGATAATAAAACCATACCGGCTAGTACCCAGGCGCCGGATTGATCAGCCGGAGCAACTGAACCGGACAACAGCAGCACCAGTATACCTGCAGCGATACAGGCCATAAAGGCTATCGCATTCCATCGTTCTGAAGGTTCAAGGGCATGTTTCCCGTCCCGGTGAAAGAGCAGGAAGGCATTGGCCATCGGGCTGATGATCCAGCTGATCCCGATAAATAAGAGGTAAGCCCCAGCCACGATAATTCCGATCATTTCAAAATCGGGACTATTTTTTGTCATACTCACCACGATCCGTACACCGATATAAATGGCGATAAAAAATCCCCAGCGGAAATTCTTTCCTTTATTATGCACCCAGAAACTGAATTGTAATAACCAGCGGTAAGGCGGGATTACGGATTTGAGGGCTTCCTTCAGTCCGCTTTTGGCATGATGCAGATCCGGATCGATCCGTAAGGCTTCGCGGAAATGGGTGGTGGCGTCTTTGTGCCGGCCCTTTTCGAGTAAGTTCCACCCTACTGTTGCATGCGTGATGGCATTATCCGGATCCATGGATAAAGTGGTCTGCATGGTCTCCACCGCATCATCTGTACGCCGCAGTTTATTCAATGCAATCGAACGGGCATTCAGGGCCGTAATATTTTCCGGATCCACGGCCAGCCCCTCATCTGCTTTTTCCAGTGCCAGTTCATACATCCGCTCCGCGATATAAATATGGGAAAGCAAGCCATAAAACTCCGCCTGGTAAGGTTCGAGCCGGATCGCAGTGGATAACTGACCGATTGCCTGCGTGTATTCATCGCGCTGGTAGTAGGCAAAACCCAGCAGGTAAAAATAATACCCTTCCTCCGGGTCCTTGGCGATGGCTTGCTGAAAAACAGCGATCGCCTCTTCCGTTTTCTTCTCTTCCAGCAGACACTGGCCATACAAGGAAAGGGCCGTATCATTATCAGGATCCTGTGACAATACCTGCTTCAGTTCTTTCTTTGCATCAGTGGTTCTCCCCTGCTGCAGCAACAACCGGGCTCG
>CAZLRY010000514.1:0-2430 GCA_964561675.1 uncultured Chitinophaga sp. | reverse complement strand
ACGACCTTTCGATTTGTCTACTTGGTCTCCCAAATTCCTTGTTATCCCATTTACGGGATTTCTCTAAAGAACTAATTGGGGCTGCAAAAGTAAGCCGAAATGCTTTACTGGCAAAGGTTTTCAGTACTTTTTTCGATCAAAAGCTCCCAAAAAAAAAGCCATCCGCAAAAAGGGATGGCTTTCAGGCTTTTTACTATCTCAGTTAACTGATCTTTTCTACCTGCATGTAGTTGAGTTCCACAGGAGTAGAACGGCCGAAGATCTTAACTGTTACTTTCAGTTTCTTTTTCTCATCATTCACTTCCTCAATCACCCCGTTGAAGTCGTTGAACGGCCCTTCAATGATCTTAATGGTTTCACCTACGATAAATGGCTCACTCATGCTCATTCCGCCTACTTCCGCCATTTCATCCATTTTACCCAGCATCTTATTCACTTCGGCTTTACGGAGGGCGATGGGATCTTCCTTACCCAGGAAATGGATCACATTGGTGGTGTTCTTGATAATATCTCTCAGGTCGTCATTTAATTTTCCATCGGCAATCTCAATCATCACATAACCCGGATAATAGTTGCGCTCCCGCATTACTTTTTTACCACTGGCCACTTTGTATACTTTTTCCACGGGCAGAAATACCTGCTTTACAATCTCACTCCAGCCACCGCGTGAAATTTCCTTATCCAGGTATTCCTTTACCTTCTTTTCCTTGCCGCTCACCACACGCAGGACATACCACTTGGTCTCTGGTTGTTTTACTTCAGCTTCTGTATTGGGAGTTGTTTCCATTAGAAAAGTTGTTTGTACATAAACTTCAATCCGTTACCGATAGCAGAGTCCATAGCCAATACGATAAACGTAATGACAATCGTGGCAGCCAGTACAATCATAGTAGATTGCTGCAGCTGCTGCCAGGTAGGCCAGGATACTTTCTCCGTCAGCTCCTTAAAGCTCTCTTTGAAATAAGTTGTGATTTTAATCATAATACTCGGTTTGCACGGGCAGAGAGATTCGAACTCCCATCAACGGTTTTGGAGACCGCTATTCTGCCATTGAACTATGCCCGTAAGAATCAAAAGTCACCGGTCGTTCGGAAAATCCGGCAGACCAATGACTTTTGAAGTATCAAATATAAAAGATTATTTAATAATCTCAGTAACCTGTCCTGCACCTACTGTACGTCCACCTTCGCGGATCGCGAATTTCAAACCTTTCTCCATCGCGATTGGCTGGATCAGTTTTACATTCAGTGAAGTGTTATCACCAGGCATAACCATTTCAGTTCCAGCGTTCAGTTCAACTTCTCCGGTTACGTCAGTCGTACGGAAGTAGAACTGGGGACGATATTTCTGGAAGAACGGAGTATGACGTCCACCTTCTTCTTTGCTCAGTACGTATACTTCAGCTTTGAAATCAGTGTGGGGAGTGATTGAACCGGGCTTAACGATAACCATACCACGACGGATCTGGGTTTTCTCAATACCACGGAGCAGCAGACCTGCATTGTCACCAGCCTCACCTTCATCCAGCAGTTTGCGGAACATTTCCACACCTGTACAGGTAGAAGTCAGGGGCTCAGCAATCAGACCTACGATCTCAACAGGCTCACCAACTTTAATACGACCTCTTTCGATACGACCAGTGGCAACTGTACCACGACCTGTGATAGAGAACACGTCTTCCACAGACATCAGGAACGGTTGGTCAACCGGGCGGGGAGGCAGGGGAATATATTCGTCAACAGCAGCCATCAGGTCTTCAACCTGCTTCACAGCTTCTGCTTCACCTTCAAGGGCTTTGATAGCGGAACCTTTGATGATCGGTGTGTTAGCACCATCGAAACCGTAGAAAGTCAGGAGGTCACGGATTTCCATTTCCACCAGTTCCAGCAGTTCGGGGTCATCAACCAGGTCAACTTTATTCATGAATACCACAATCTTAGGTACACCTACCTGACGGGCAAGCAGGATGTGCTCTTTGGTTTGGGGCATAGGACCGTCGGTAGCGGCAACCACCAGGATCGCGCCGTCCATCTGGGCAGCACCGGTGATCATGTTTTTAACATAGTCAGCGTGACCGGGACAGTCAACGTGTGCGTAGTGACGGTTAGCCGTCTGGTACTCAACGTGAGCTGTATTGATGGTAATACCCCTTTCTTTCTCTTCAGGAGCCGCATCAATTTCATCATATTTTTTTGCAGTCGCCATACCCTTAGAAGCTAAGATGGTGGTAATGGCTGCTGTCAAAGTTGTCTTACCATGGTCAATGTGTCCGATGGTACCAACGTTAACGTGGGGTTTGTCCCTCTTAAAGGTCTCTTTTGACATTGTTATCGGTTTTAAAGTTGTGTTTTACAATTATTGTTTTTTTATCAGGAAGCCCTCAGTATTGTTACCGCAGGCCATCTTTCAACACATTGTTTTTCAATTTTT
>CAZLRY010000513.1:0-2434 GCA_964561675.1 uncultured Chitinophaga sp. | reverse complement strand
GGACTGCGAAAATCGGTTACATTTATCTGCCTGAATTTTATGCCAATTTTGAAGACCCCAATGGTGCCCGTAGTTATAAGGATGTTGAGAAAGAAGTAATCAAGCTGAAAGAGGAGAAAGTAGATGGTATAGTGATTGATCTGCGTAACAATGGCGGAGGTTCTCTCTATGATGTGGTACAGATGGCCGGACTCTTTATTGAAGATGGTCCGATTGTACAGGTGAAAGACCGGGAAAAAAAACCGAGTGTGTTGAAGGATAAGGATCGGGGTGTATTATATACTGGACCTCTCGCGGTGATGGTAAATGAATTCAGTGCCTCAGCTTCTGAAATTTTTGCCGCTGCTATACAGGATTATAACAGGGGTGTGGTGATCGGTAGTACCTCTACTTATGGAAAAGGAACGGTACAACGGAATATCGGCCTTGATCCGGAGAATGGCTATTCCATGTCCAACTCTGATCTGGGCACGGTCAAACTCACACTACAGAAATTTTACCGGATCAATGGAGGATCAACCCAGCTCAAGGGAGTGAGTTCGGATATTGTATTACCCGATAACCTGGAATACCTGAAAGTCCGGGAAAAGGACAGTGAAGATGCGTTACCCTGGGATGAGATCTCCAAAGCCGGATACAATAACTGGAAACCCGGTTATGACCTGGAAGTGATCAAACAGCTCAGCAAACAACGCCTGGATGGTGATCCTACTTTCCGTCTGATTGCCGAATCCACAGACTGGTTATCCAAACAGAGTGAAAAGAAGTATTCACTGCAGCTGGAGAAATACCGTAAAGAGCAGGATAAGGTGAAAGCCACTGTAAAACAACTTGAGTCCTTGCTGAAGCTTAAAAATCAGCTCGACGTGAGTGCCTTACCATCGGAAGTAAATCGTTGGGCAGATGATAAAACCAAGCAGGAACGTTTCCAGTTATGGCTGAAGAGTTTGCAGAAGGACATTTACCTGGACCAGGTGGTGAAGGTTATGAATGATATTATCAGCCAGCAAAACCTGGTTAAAGCAAAAACGGAGGAACCCGTTAAAAAGGCATTTTAAAGGGTAATAAATATATTGACGGGCGTATTTGATCAGGAATATCCTTTATCAGGAGAAACCGGCAAATACGCCCGTTCCAGTTGGGTCAATATGCGTTTATTATAAATACCGTTCGTTGAGTATGTTGAGATGGTGTTGTGCATGACCTGCCAGCATATAGCCGATACCAAGTACATATACCGGCCAGCCACTGGCGGTACCCGTTGCCTCCAGTTGTTTTTCGTTAAAAGAAGCAAACATGATTTCATTGGCGCGCCGGATGGCCCGGAACTCCTCAGTCATTTCACTCCACTTCCGGTTACTGCATTGGGCATTATCTGCGTATTGGTTTTCATCAAAGCCGGGTAAAGGTTGTTGTTCTCCTCTGGCGATACAAAGTGCCCGGTAAGCAAAAACGCGCTCCGCATCCATAATATGTTGCAACACTTCCCGGATAGTCCATTTATCCGGACCATAACGAAAATCCCTTTTTTCAACCGGGAGATCATGCAGAAACGCAGTAAAAGTTATGGCCTGTTTACTCAGTATTTCATTAAGATCATCTCCCTCCACCTGGTTGATATACTTATGGTAAAAAACAGGTACCCGGTTTATATCTGGACGTGGCATAGTAATACTTTTTTTATGATTAACTGTTCAAAGGGGCTCCGACCGCAATATCACAACGATGACCCGGCTGACCATGTGCAGGATTCAAACCAGCTCCGCTGTTTGTGGTGGCTTTTCTTGGCAGCAGTTCATTGGCAGGTGTAGCGGGTGCCGGTGTGGCCTGAATAGGAGTGATAGCTGGAGTTGGTGCAGGTGCTGGTTGTGCAGCCGGACTATTTAAAGGCGCACCAACGGCTATATCACAACGGTGTCCAGGTTGCCCGTGTGCGGGGTTAAGCGCAGTACTTGTTGATGCCGGAGCAGGGTTGACCGTCCCGTTTGCCGGCATGGGTTGCGATTGCGCAGGGACTGTTGTATTTGAAGCCGGTACATCCGGTGTGGTATTCTCATCCTTGCTTCCGCAGGCGGTGAGCAAGCTGATAGCCAGTATTAAAGTAGCATATTTCAGACGGATCATATTCGTTTTTTTAAATTGAAGAATGTTGTGGGCTGTAAAATAAGGAAGATTTACCAATCCTGCTTCAGCGAAGGATGAAAGGATTGGCTGGCACGCTGTACCTGCAAATTGTAGTGGGGTATCCTGACTTAAACGGCACAAAAAAACCGCGGGAGATCCCGCGGCAAAAAAACGAACTGTGTAATGAATTAATTTTTAATGATTTTTTGGTTGAATTTGATACTACCATCGCTGTTTACGGCAGTGATAAGGTACATTCCTTTCTGTAACTGCTGGCCATCAAATTCTGCAATATTGCTTCCTTTACGGG
>CAZLRY010000512.1:0-2443 GCA_964561675.1 uncultured Chitinophaga sp. | reverse complement strand
TTGTCTGCAGCAGAGATACTGGTGGGGTATAAAAACCTCCAGGTGCCATTATCCCGGGTATTCGGTCTCTTAAAATCAGGGTTAACCGTTTTGGAATTTACCAGCGGATTGAGTCCGTATGCGCAAACAAACGGGGTGGGTAAAGAGATCAGTATTCCCTTATCCGGTAAGAATCAGGGGCACGAAATCCTGAACTGGCTTGCTGAAGCAGGATACCAGCATAGTGTGGCTACTTATGCCCTGTATGAGCATGTGCCGGTCTTGCCTTGTGATTGAGTTTGGGCAGCTTTTTGGCAATTTCCGGGAATTCCGTAATTTATAGCCTAAAGCTTGCCAATTTATGAACACCTCTGCCAACAATGAATTCCTTCAACTGGTCAGTACTCTGCATAAAGAAGGGTACAAAATGGACCAGATTACCCTGCAATTAAAAGAAAAAGGTGCGCCGGAAACTATTTTCCAGGAAGCGATTAACCACCTGAAACAATTAAAGTTGCTCCGTAAGAGAAGCACCGGCTTTGCCTGTTGTGGTATCGGGGTAACCTTGCTTGTTGTGGGATGCATGCTGACTGTACTGTTGTATAACAGTGGCGGGGATATCAAACTGGCCATGTACGGCCTCACCACTCTGGGTGTACTATTCGCTATGAAAGGACTGGTGGATATTTTAGGCTGGTAAACTATTCCTGATTATACAAAGACAAAGTGATCAGTTAGGGCTAACCTTAACAGATACTGTTGTGCCCCTGCCTGGTACACTCTCAATGCGGCATTCCCCGCCAATGAGGAGTGAACGTTCCCGCATGCCCAGCAGGCCTAATGTCCGTTTACCGGAAACGGTAGTGGTATCAAAGCCTTTCCCGTTATCAATCACCCGCAAACTGAACTGATCCCCTACCCGGCTGAGTTCAACGATAACTGTTGTGGCATCAGAATGCCGGATGACATTGGTTACCGATTCCTGGAAAATCCGGAAAAAAGCCGTTCGCATCTTATCCGGCATATTATATTCGTCATCATCATGATGAAATTCAGTTTTCAGATTTACCCTTCTTCCGAAATCTGCCAGGTACCAATCAATCGTTGCTACCAAGCCAAGATCATCTAACATACTGGGGCGTAAACTGGTCGACATACGTCGTACGGTCTTCACCGCGCGATCCAGTAAGCTGGATATATCAGCAAACTTATCGGTCAGTACTTTATTATCCCCCAGGTTCAGCCTGGATTCCAGCCAGGAAAAATCTATTTTAAGTACAGTAAGTTGCTGTCCTAATTCATCATGTATTTCGCGGGCGATGGCTGATCGTTCTTCCTCCCGTATGTCCTGCAAATGCGCTGATAATTCACGGTATTGCTGTTCACTATTCCGAAGGGCAATTTCATTCCGCTTTTCCCCGATAGCAAACGCTACTTCCCGGGCAATGGTCTGAAGTAACTGGGATTCTTCCGCTGAAAAATGATGAACAGCATTAAAATATACCATGAATTTTCCCAGTAACCTGTTCATATAAACAAGGGGTATAAACCCGAGCGCAGTAATTCCCTCCTGCTGAATGACCGGCAAAAGTCCACTCAGTGTTGGCTCTTCAGTTACGTTGGTAACGAATATGGGTGTGGGATTAATCGCATCCTCTTTCCAGGGAGAATGACCTGCTGCTTGCGTACAATAATATTCAGAAAGTCCGTGTGCCGCTTTAAACTGCATAATCCCGTTCTCATCAAATTGCAGAACAGATGCACGGTCAGCCCGTATTGTAGTCAGTAAGCCGTTCAGGGCCAGTTTATAAATATCGTCCAGTTCATTCGCTTTACTTACGGCATCCGATAGATTAGCGATGAGTTGTAACTGATCATATTTCCGTTGGAGATTTTCCTCTGCCATTTTCCGTTCTGAAATATCAATTCCATTGGCAATCACTACTTCTTTATCGGCCAGTTTAACCAGGAAACCGGTAAAATAAAACGGATGAACGTTTCCCTGCTTATCCACCAGCGAAATCTCAGCTTCTCCCTTCCCATCCCGGACAGTTTCTGCCAGCTTTTGTGCAGCCAGTTCCCGGTCCTTCTCGCAAACCAGCTCATAGTATTTCAGGTCCGACATTTCGGCACGGGAAAAGCCCGTAAGTTCTTCCATACGTGTATTCCACCGGTTGATCTTGCCGGTTGGAACATCATACATAAAGAAAACAACAGGCAGGTTATCGATGATACTGTCCGATAAATAACGGGTTCTCTTTTGTTCAGACAGATCCAGAAATGATCCAAAAATATAAGCGGGCTTGTTGTTTTTATCCGGTACAATATTGGCCGAATAGGCCACCGGGAAACGCGACTTATTGAGTCTTATACCTGTACACTCTCCATACTCAATTGCCTTTTCCTGCAATCCGGGCAACAATCCGGGGACATCATTACTGTCAAACATTTCCTGCACATAGCG
>CAZLRY010000511.1:0-2446 GCA_964561675.1 uncultured Chitinophaga sp. | reverse complement strand
CAGGAAAAAGGCCACCTGACCATCCGTGTACACCAGCTACGCAAATGGGCGGTGAATGACTATGGACAGGTGGATGATTACCAATATGGTGGTGGCGCCGGTATGGTGATGATGTGCGAACCCCTCGCCAAAGCGATCGAAGAACTTTCGGCCGACCGGAAATTTGATGAGATCATTTATATGACGCCCGATGGCGTCACTTTTAACCAGAAAATGGCCAACGCTTTTTCCCTCAAAGAAAATCTGCTGATCATCTGTGGACACTATAAAGGCATTGATGAGCGGGTAAGACAACAATTTGTTACCAAAGAAATCTCCATTGGCGATTTCGTGCTCAGCGGCGGTGAAATTCCCGCGGCCCTGCTCGTGGATGCCATTGGCCGGCTGATACCCGGTGTACTGAATGATGAGACGTCGGCCCTGACTGATTCTTTTCAGGATAATTTACTGGCCCCGCCGGTATACACCCGTCCGGTTGATTTTCGCGGACTCAAAGTACCAGATGTACTTATGAGCGGCAACCATAAGCTCATTGAGGATTGGAGGCACGATCAGGCCATCCAGCGAACCAAAGACCGCCGGCCCGACCTCTTGCAGGGGCAGTAAACTGAATTAGCGTACTTTTAGTAACCTATTGCTTTCACACTAAAAGTTTGCACATGAAAAAGCGATTCCTTTTCTGGATGACCCCTGTATTTTTCGCAGGGTTCGCCTGCACCGCCCCAAAAAACAGCAGCAGCCAAACAACAACAACAAGCACGCCACCGGCCTTTACCGCCCAGCGCGAATTCAGGGCCGCCTGGGTGGCCACAGTAGCCAATATCAACTGGCCCAGTAAACCCGGTTTGAGCACCGAAGAACAACAACGTGAAGCAATCGCCCTGTTGGATTTTCTCGAGGTCCATCATTTCAACGCCGTCATACTGCAGGTGCGTCCGCAATGTGATGCCCTCTACGAAAGCGAACTGGAACCCTGGTCCTATTACCTGACAGGTAAACAGGGACAGCCTCCTTCCCCTTATTACGATCCGCTGAAATTCTGGACTGATGCAGCGCATGAAAGGGGCATCGAGCTGCATGTCTGGCTGAATCCCTACCGGGCTCATCATAAAGACGGTAAAGAAATTACAGAAAAATCCATAATAAAGAAAAGACCTGAACTGGCGCTGTATTTAAAAGAAGGATACTGGTGGCTGGATCCGGCGCAGAAAGGCACGCAGGAACATTCTACTGCCGTAGTGATGGACCTCGTAAAACGATATGACATTGATGGGGTGCATTTCGATGATTATTTCTATCCTTACCCTTCTTATAATAATGGCGAAGACTTCCCCGATTCGGTGAGTTGGAAGGCCTATCAGCAAAGCGGCGGTAAAATGTCAAGAGGTGACTGGCGCCGGGAAGCCGTGAATGTATTTATTGAACAACTCTATAAAAAAATAAAAGCCGCCAAGCCCTGGGTGAAATTCGGACTCAGTCCCTTTGGTATCTGGCGTCCGGGTTATCCGGAATCAGTGGGCGGTTTTGATCAGTACGAACAATTATATGCTGACGCTAAACTATGGCTCAATAAAGGCTGGATCGATTATTTCACTCCACAACTCTACTGGCCGATCAACCGGCCGGCCCAGAGTTTTCCTGTTTTACTGGGATGGTGGGCTGGTGAAAACACGATGAAACGACATTTATGGCCGGGCATCAGTGTGGGTCGTGATACCGGTTTCAGAAATGTCAATGAAATCATGAGCCAGATACAGATCAGCCGGGGTATGCTGCCCGAAAGTAAGGGCGTGGTACATTGGAGTATTTCATCCGTAACTAAGAATCCGGCCATGGCGAAAGCCCTGCTGGAAACACCTTATAAAAAACAAGCCCTGGTACCGGCCAGTCCATGGTTGGATAACACGCCTCCGGAATCACCCAATATGCAACTCATGGTAAAAGACGGGATGGCACATATCAGCTGGACTCACCCGGATATCAAGGATGTGTTTCGCTGGGTACTTTATTATGAATACGGGGAAGGGAAGGTGAAAGAATATACAATACTGAATCAGAAAACGGATCATATTGAACTGTCCACCGAAAAAATCATGGACAAGAACAAGCTGGCCATGACTTCTGTACGCCTGACGGCCGTGGACCGTTGTGGCAATGAAAGCCGGCAACCCGTGATTGCCGAAGTGATCCGATGAGTCAAACGATTGTGCCATTTTACCGGCAAATCCATATTGACCCGATAAAATCATGAAATTGCAGGAACCTAAAAATTGTTTGCTATGAGTAACAGCCGCAGAAATTTTTTACAGAAAATAGCGATTGGTACCGGTGCCCTGGCAGCCGGCATTCCTTCCCTGGCCCGGGTAACCGGCGCATCGGATGAACAAATGGAACGTTCTGAAGGATGGGAGAAAAAAGGACAACGTTTTAATATGTGCGGTTACGC
>CAZLRY010000510.1:0-2448 GCA_964561675.1 uncultured Chitinophaga sp. | reverse complement strand
ATCGACCTGGAGAACAGGCTCTTTATACATGCTGGTTTTACCTCCATGCATGGTCCGCATGCTGAGTTTCATGCGTCTAATTTCAGCTGGGACCGGACCCTGTGGGAAATGGCGCTGACCATGGATAAACAATTGACTAAAGAATCGCCGTATTATCCAAAACGATTGAAATTATTCAGTGAAATTTTTATCGGGCATACGCCCACTCAATATTACAATTGTGAAGTACCAATGAACGGAGCGAATGTCTGGAATATTGATACAGGGGCCGCGTTTAAAGGGAGATTGTCTGTCATGGACATTCACAGCAAGGAGTATTGGCAGAGTGATCGCCTGACCGATCTGTATCCGGGAGAGAAAGGCAGGAATAAATAGATATAAACGAATTAACATATAAATGTCCTGTTGTATAATGTGATACCTTGCACTTTGTTTGTTATTGTTTTGTGCTGATGGTAAATTCTACATTATGCGTACTTATCTCCCCGCTTTCTTAGGTCTTCTCCTTTTGCTTGCCTGTGAAAAATCAACTCCTGCGGCAACAGGGCCGGTGATCTCCGGACTGGATTGTTCTTCCCTGAGTTTTAGCGGTACACCCACGGCCGGTATTGCCTTTAATGGCACGGTAACCGTAAACTATTCCGGAGGAAATGGTAAAACATATGCTGCTGGAACGATTACCAATTCTTCAGGGGTAACCGGGTTAAATGTAAGTCTGCAATCAGGCACACTGGCCAGTGGGACCGGAAGTCTGGTTTTTACAGTTACCGGTACCGCTTCTGGTCCGGGTAATGCCGGATTTAGTATCAGTTTTGGAAATAAAAGTTGTTCCGTTATTCTACCGGTTGCCGAGAATAACAGCTATGAACAATATGGTACTCCCTTTGCCAACGTACCGGACCGTAAGGATGCTATAATATACCAGGTAAACATGCGGGTGTTCAGCACTGCCGGTAATTTTCAGGGCGTGATTGATCGCCTGGATTCAATCAAAGCCATGGGCGCCAATGTCATTTACCTGATGCCCATCTATCCGGTGGGTGTGGCCAATGCGTTCAATTCACCTTATTGTGTGAGAGACTACAAGACAGTCAATTCAGAATTCGGATCACTGACTGATTTAAGGGCGTTGGTGGATGGAGCACACAGCCGCAATATGAGTGTACTGCTGGATTGGGTGGCCAATCATACTTCCTGGGATCATACCTGGATCACCACACATAATGAATGGTATCAGAAGAATACATCAGGAGCGATCATCAGTCCGCCTGGCATGGGCTGGAATGATGTGGCCCAGCTGGACTTCACCAATGCCTCGATGCGGCTTGAAATGATCCGTAACCTGAAATACTGGGTATACACAGCCAATATCGACGGATTCCGTTTTGATTATTCAGATGGTCCACCTTTTTCATTCTGGAAACAAGCGGTGGACTCCTTACGCCTGATCAATTCCCATAAATTGTTATTAATGGCGGAGGGCAGTCGTGCGGATCATTTTGCCGCCGGCTTTGATTATACATTTGGATTTAATTTTTACGGTGGTCTCCGGAGTGTTTTTATAAACGGACAGCCGGCCACCAACTTTGATGCCCTTAATAACTCGGAATTTTCAGGAGCTACAAATGGACAACAGGTCGTCCGTTATACCACCAACCATGATATCAATGGATCCGATGGTACGCCGCAGGAACTATACGGAGGATTAACCGGCTCCATGTCCGCATTTATCGCGGCATCATTAATGAAAGGGGTGCCGATGGTTTACAATGGACAGGAAGTCGGCACGCCTTATCGGCTCACCTTTCCATTTACCAGTGCGGATATCAACTGGACACTGAACCCGGATTTAAAAGCGGAATATAAACGGATACTGGCCTTTCGTAACAGCAGTGCTGCCATTCGGGGTGGTACGCTGACTTCATACAGCAGTGCCGATGTACTGGCTTTTACCAGGGAACTGGGGACAGAAAAAGTATTGGTATTATCGAATGTGAGAAACAGCAGTAGTACGTATACGGTCCCGGGGGCACTTTCAGGAACCAGTTGGACAAATGGAATTACCGGTGCACCTGTAAGTATTGGAGCTACTGTTACTTTACCTGCCTATTCCTACCTGCTGCTAAAAAATTAAAGAAGTAAAAAAAGTATATTTCAATCTGCATCGTCGGCTTTATGCGAGGGGTGGAGCTTCCGCGTTGAGGATATTTTCCGGTGAATAGGGAGCCCATTTTTCTTTCATGGTATCATAAATCTCACAGATCCCTTCACCCGCTTCAAGTTTGTAATCAAACTTGGGAAAATTCATCACAATATACCCCGGATAATAAAAGTCAAGCTGGCGTTCTACAGACTCTTTGAGTTTTAGCAAAATCAGGCGTTTACCCAGGCTGTATTTTTTATAGGCCGGGTCATACAGGTTTATAATGCCCATCATACTTTTTTCTC
>CAZLRY010000509.1:0-2453 GCA_964561675.1 uncultured Chitinophaga sp. | reverse complement strand
CCTCGACAATGTTTGTAACGAGATCTGGGAACTGGACGGCAACAGTAACATGTATGTGTACAAAGGCGACTATGCCAATTTCCTCGAGAAAAAAGCAGCCCGTATCGAAAGCGAAGCCTCCAGTGTAGACAAGGCCCGCAACCTGTACCGCAAGGAACTGGAATGGATGCGTAAACAACCCAAGGCCCGTACCACCAAGAGCAAGAGTCGCCAGGATAATTTTTATGAAGTAGAGAAGAAGGCCAAACAACAGGTGGCGGATGAGCAGTTACAGCTGGAGATGAAAATGAGCCGGATGGGCGGCAAAATCATCGAACTTAAAAAAGTATATAAAAGTTATGGCGAGAAGTTAATCCTGAAAGGGTTTGACTACACCTTCAAAAAAGGCGAACGCATCGGCATTGTCGGCAAGAACGGCGTGGGAAAATCGACCTTCATCAATATGTTGCAGGGCCTTGAACAACCCGATAGCGGGAAGATCAATGTGGGTGATACCGTTATTTTCGGCAACTATTCACAACAGGGATTAATCGTGAAGGAAGATATGCGGGTAATCGAGTTTGTAAAAAACATTGCTGAACATTTCCCGCTGGCCAGTGGCGGCTCATTAAGTGCCGCACAATTTCTGCAATTGTTCTTATTTGATCCCGATAAACAATATACCTATATCAGCAAACTGAGCGGAGGCGAACGGAGAAGACTGCATTTATTATCCATCCTGTTCCGCAATCCCAATTTCCTGGTGTTGGATGAACCGACCAATGACCTGGACCTCCCCACCCTCGGCGTACTGGAAAATTTCCTGAGTGAATTCCCCGGCTGTTTACTGATTGTATCGCATGACCGTTACTTTATGGACCGGCTCGTGGACCACTTATTCGTCTTTGAAGGCGAGGGCGTAATCCGCGACTTCCCCGGCAACTACACCCTCTACCGCAATGAAGAAAAAGAACCAACCGTGGTAGTTGAAAAAAAGGAAGTAAAGCCAGCACCCATTGCCCCCACAGCAACTGCCCCGGCAGCCCCCAAAAGACAACCCAGCTTTAAAGAGAAAAGAGAATTTGAATTATTGGAGAAAGAGATCAGTGACCTGACCAAAGAAAGAACAACGGTGACTGAAATACTGAACAGTGGTGATACTCCTTTTGATGAATTGCAAAAGCTATCGGTCCGGATCGGGGAGATAGCGGCGTTGCTGGATGAGAAGGAGATCAGGTGGTTGGAGCTAAGCGAATTGATGTAAGTACGAAGTACGAGGTACGAAGTACGGCTGACGTGCCTTGAAGTGTATGTTGTTAGGAGGGGCTGTTGACTCCCGACCTGCCTTTGCCGGCAGGCAGGCTACTAACTACTAACTCCCGACTGATTTAGGAGGGGCTGTTGACTCCCGACTACTAACTACAAACTCCCGACTGATTTAGGAGGGGCTGTTGACTCCCGACTACTAACTACAAACTCCCGACTGATTTAGGAGGGGCTGTTTCCTGACACCTGACAGCAGACACCTGACACCTTTTAATGTATTTTTCAATGAAAAAAGCAACCTTCATTTTTTCCCTGCTGTTGATCAGCTGCCTGACCAGTTACGGTCAAATCATCAACGTCGAAAACTCCCGTCTCCACTCAGATACCACCGGATGGATGGGCGGGGCCGGTGCTTCGGTCAACCTGAATAAAAATGCGGTGCAGGTGCTTGGCTTTAATCTTGAATCGCAGCTACAGTACAAAGCGCATTCCCAGAAAAGTATCTGGTTTATATTGGGCAATTACAGTTTTCTGAAAGCGGGTGCAGACAAACTGGTATCGCAAGGCTTTATCCATCTCCGCTATAATTATAAGATCAATAACTGGCTGCGCTGGGAAATGTTTGGCCAGTACCAGAATAACCCGGTTCTCTTTATTGATCACCGTTTCTTAATTGGCACTGGGCCTCGATTCCGGATCTATCGCAGGGAGAAAACGCGGGTTTATGCCGCCAGCCTGTTGATGCTTGAAGATGAAAAAGAGCTCACTAAACCTGTTGTTAACCACCTGGATCTCCGGAACAGCAGTTATGTTTCGTTCTCTGTTATTCCGAATGGACAACTGGAAGTGGTCAATACCTTTTTTTACCAGCCACTGCTGAAGAATTTCCGTGACTACAGGTTCCTGAACCAATTATCGGTTAAAGTGAAGGCCGGCCGGCATATTTCACTGGGTATAAAACTTAATTACCTCAATGACTCCGATCCGGCAGGAACGGCGCCGGCTACTACCTATAATTTTGCGACGGGAATTGATTTTGATTTCTGAGGGGAGGGAGAGTGGTGAGTGGTGAGTGGGGAGTGGGGAGTGGGGAGTGGCAGCGTTCATCCTTCGATACGTCCCGTGAGGATGCTTTCACCTGCCATGTAATTTATGTTTGCGGGACTACTCCCACCTTCGCTACGCTTCGGTCGGCAGGCAGGATGACA
>CAZLRY010000508.1:0-2455 GCA_964561675.1 uncultured Chitinophaga sp. | reverse complement strand
AGACACAGTTATTCTGCTCCATCGATGCGGGCATTCCGAAGAACCGGTTGAATGAGGTCTTGTTCCGGCTGAAGGAGCTGAGAGGGGTTGAATGTACTGTGATTTAACTGTTCTGGCCACTCCGAGTGGCCTGAACAGTTAAATCACTTACCACCAATTCCTTACTTCCCGCTTTATGCACATAAAATCCTTCCCCGCTTTTGGCACCCAGTTTTCCTTTATTTACCATTTCAATTAGCAGCGGGCAAGGTGTATATTTTGAATTATTGCCGAATCCTTCATACAAGACATTCATGATCGATAGACAAACATCGAGTCCGATCAGGTCAGCCAATTGTAAAGGTCCCATGGGATGAGCCATGCCCAGTTTCATGATGGTGTCAATTTCAGCTACACCCGCCACGCCTTCCTGAAGGCAATAAATCGCTTCATTGATCATCGGCATCAGGATACGGTTGGAGATAAAGCCGGGGAAATCATTGACCACGCAAGGTACTTTACCCAGGTCTTTACTCAGCGCAACAATATTGTCCGTCACTTCTTTGGAAGTGCCCGGGTGATTGATGATCTCCACCAGTTTCATGACCGGGACCGGGTTCATAAAATGCATCCCGATTACGAGTTCCGGCCGGCTGGTCACAGCGGCCATCTTTGCAATGGAGATAGAGGAGGTGTTGGTGGAAAGAATGCAGCCGGCAGGTGCAGCGGCATCCATCTGCTGGAAAATTTTCAATTTCAGGTCCAGGTTCTCCGTAGCTGCTTCAACTACCAGCACCGATTCTTTCACCCCTTCGGCTATCGATGTGGAAGTGGTTATATTTTTTAATGCCGCTTCTTTCAACTCTTTCCGGATAATTTCTTTCGCCACCATCCGGTCCAGGTTCTTGCCAATGGTTGCCACCGCTTTTTCCAGCTGGTCGGCTGAAACATCGATCAGGGTGACTTTATACCCTCTTTGCGCAAATACATGGGCGATGCCATTTCCCATAGTGCCGGCACCGATTACTGCTACGTTTGCTCCTGATTCAATCATAAAGAAAGATTTGCACGTTGTCCTGAAGGGATAACGTCATGAATGTATTAAACAGCAGGACAAAAATAAGAAGAAGAAAGAGTGGATTCGTTAATTCTTATTCTTGAAATCGCCTCTTTTCCAGGCCTGGATAAATTCGGACCATGCGGCCGGGTTGAATATATTTTGCGGAGGTGTTTGTCCCTGGTAGGTGGCCCGTGTAGCTACTTTGTTTAACTGGATCCGGGTGGCTTCTCCACCATCACCGGGGGTGGTCCGCATAAGGATACGTCGCTTGGCCGCACTGGTGTTTTTCCGGGCAATTTCATATTCATCATCCGGCACCTGGTTCTTGACAAAATCGCGGGCAAATTGTTCCGGGGTGGGCCTGGGTTTTAATATTGTTGCCGGCAGGTAAACGGTATCAGCGACCATTAGTTGGACAACACTATACTGATTTCCTTCAAGGCTTTTTGGGATCCTTACGGTTTTGGACTGGTAGGAGACGTGGGTGAATTCCACTTCATCCCCTTTCAGGACCACAATGGAAAAGACCCCCTGGTTATTGGAGATCGTTCCCCTGTTCTGGCCTTTCACCATAATACTTACAGCAGGGATACCCACCAGGCTGTCTGCGGTCATAATAATACCAAATAACTGCACGACAGAATCGCGGGAGGTTTCGAACTGGGCACGGGCCTCCCTTGGTAAGAGAAACAACAGTAAACCAGCAATTAGTATAAATTTCTTCACTGGCTCAAAAATAAAGACAAGTTGCTGATTTCGTAAAAAAATTGCCCGGGGAACTGTTTACCTTTGCCATTCTGTCTGACTTTTAACAAATACTTGGAAAATGACTAAAGAAAAAGTACTCGAAGCCCTCAGTAATGTACAGGAACCCGACCTGGGCAAGGACCTTGTGACCCTGAATATGGTGAAGGATATTGAAATCTCAGGTAACCAGGTGTCATTTACCGTGGTTTTAACCACCCCGGCCTGCCCGTTGAAGGATATGATTAAAAACGCCTGTATCAATGCCATTAAGATTCTGGTGAGTAAGGAAGCGGAAGTAACAGTGAATTTCACCTCCAATACCACTACAAAAAGGGTGGATGAAGGGACGGTATTGCCAAAGGTTAAGAATATTATTGCCGTTGTGAGTGGAAAGGGTGGGGTAGGGAAATCCACCGTATCCGCTAACCTGGCG
Organism: uncultured Chitinophaga sp.; assembly: GCA_964561675.1. Taxonomy (GTDB): domain Bacteria; phylum Bacteroidota; class Bacteroidia; order Chitinophagales; family Chitinophagaceae; genus JJ008. Next base: position 236 of record CAZLRY010000508.1, on the reverse strand, counting down.
CTGGCGCTGGCACAAGGCGGGGCCAAAGTCGGACTGATGGATGCGGATATTTATGGTCCGAGTGTGCCGATCATGTTTGGGGTGCGTGGAGAGCGTCCGATGATGATGGATATTGAAGGAAAAGGGATGATCATCCCGCTCGAGCGATATGGGATTAAATTAATGAGTATCGGCTTACTGGTGGATGAAAAGAATGCCGTGGTTTGGCGTGGTCCTATGGCCAGCAGTGCCATCCG
>CAZLRY010000507.1:0-2458 GCA_964561675.1 uncultured Chitinophaga sp. | reverse complement strand
TGAGTTTTGTAATATCCGTAACATAATTGGCACTGCAGCCACTTCCGGAAGACCAGGTCAATGTAACTGAAATAGTATTATCATTACCCGGATCCGCCGTTTCGGTTAAATTCCAATATTCGCAGCTACTTACCTGTGCCAGACCACTCGCCGAAATTGAACCAAGCGCTCTTGCACTTTCACGGACATACTCAGCAGTGAAAACATCCCCGTTCTCGTTAGGATTGGTGATTGTGAGGGGGGCATAGACCCCATTCTTTCCTAACGGGAAAGTAAATGCATTATTTCCTGTCTTTCTTACCGGGCCGTCTATATAAGAAACAGTTGACCCTCCGTTTACTGTAGAAAAATTATCAGGAAAGTTAAGCAAATTAGTAGCCGTAGTATATAAAACCCCACTGGTGAGAGTAAGACTGCCGCTCAGGTTCTTAGCAGCATTCAACGTCACACCATTCGGATTATTTATTACAACATCTGCTGTCATATTTGTGGGAAACTCAATAGCAGTTGATGTCTGTGCCACTGTACCTGCATAGGTTAAAATGGCAGAAGCACCATAGGTGATCGTACCAGCCAGTGTATTATCACCTCCATTTGTAAATGTACCGTTAATAGTTCCAGCCATTGTTTTAGTACCCGTACCGGATAATTGAAGGTTCCGGTATGTTGTACTCAAAATTGCCTGATCACTACCTGCGTATGATACGGCTGAAGTGGTACCATTAAAACTGGTAGTTTCAGTACCGGAGCCAGTTAAAGTAAACGGAGCTGCATTAGTCAGGATAAGCTTACCTGACTGTGCTCCTGACTGAAGTGAAATGGTGGCAACTGCTCCAGAACTGTTATCAGAATCCAGTGTAATTACACCCCCAACGGACACGACACCACTTTGAATACTAAAGGCGGCATCATTATCATTACTGCCATTATCTTCAGAATTAACTGACACAATTCCTGAAATTGTAAAATTCGTAATTGTAGAGTTCAACGTAGTGGTTGCGTCAGCTGAAGGACTGGTATTTGTACCCCCAACAACTAAAGAACCAGCAAAAATTGAACCGGCACCTGAAATGGTGGCAGACCTGTTATTACCGGCAGCATTATTAAGTGTAATAGCGTTAGTCACTGTCACCTTATAGCCAGAAGAAATGGCTAACGTTGATGCTGTAGTTGAAGTTCCTGATGTAGCGAATGTGATTGATTTGCATTCAGCATTTGCGCCTGACGCGAGCGTCAGGTCGATGCCCGGATTAATCACCACATCGTCTGATGAAGTTGGTACCGACTGACCACCCCATGTGGTTGTTACATTCCACGGGCCATCCTGGGAGGCCGTCCTTGTTTGTGCATTCGCCACTGTTGCTGAGATTAACAGCATCAGTACAAACGCGGATTTTTTGCCAAATTGTAAAAACTTTTTCATGCTTCAGCGTTTAAATGTTTAAAAAGGGTCGAATAAAACCAGCTTCGTCAGGAAGCCATGGTTATCAAGAGGTATTGGCAAAGAGATATATGATAATCCTTTTACAGGCAATCAGTATTGAACTCAGATCTTTCGTCGGAGGAATTGGGGTACGGCATTTCGGAGGAATCGGAGAATTACTTCGTAATCTGACCGTAAATGTATAGGGGCTTTCCAGTTTCCGCAAGTGTTTTCCCTGCGGATTTCCCAAAATAAAGTTTCCCCTATGTTTTGACTACGTAAATTTTACTAGGTATGTAAAAGCAAAGAGGCCACAGCTTTCGCTGCAGCCCCCATTGGTCTTCGCTTTTCTTAATTTTTATTGAACAACAAACATTTTTGTCTCTTTGTAATTATCACCACTGATCAGCACACTGTACACACCGGCTTTCAGGGAAGCGGGCAGGGCTACTGACCGGGCAACGGTACCACCTGCATGGTTGAGTTGTTGTCTGTATACCACCTGACCGGCCGTATTCAGTACGTTCAGGCTATACTGTCCTTTCAGGGCACTGAAACCGATCGTGATTTCTGAACCACGAACCGGGTTCGGATAGAGACTGATGCCTTTAGGGCTGCGGCCAATATCCACACGGAGGCTTTTGGTATATACATTTTTACCAGACAATTCTATGGCCTTGATACGATAGAAATTCGTTCCAGCCAGCGGAGTTGCATCAATGTATGAATAACTCACCACATCAAACTGGTTGCTGCGCGGGGCAGTCTGTCCGATAGCGGTGAAATCTATACCGTTTGATGAACGTTCAATGATGTAAGCACTCATATCTGATTCTGTAGAATTTGTCCAATCAATCTGTACACCAGTACCTTTCTCGAACGCTTTCACTTCGGTAAAGGAAACGGGAAGCGGGTTTAGTATAGCATTCGTTGTACCGATTGTGAACGGGCTGAATGTAGACGTCATGCCGGCTGTCAAGTTAGTTAAAGTGGCACCCGGCGCTGCGCCCAGGTTCTCCCATGTAGAACCATTAT
>CAZLRY010000506.1:0-2460 GCA_964561675.1 uncultured Chitinophaga sp. | reverse complement strand
CACCCGCAGGCATTTCTGGGTATCGGCTACGCGCTTGTACGGCGCAGGCTTGTTACCGAGAAAATAATCCTTGAACTGGTTCATCCCCGCATTGGTGAACATCAGGGTAGGGTCGTTTTTCACTACAATGGGGGCGGAGGGGACAATTTCATGCCCTTTGGAACGGAAAAAGTCCAGGAAAGCCGTACGTATATCTGCGCTGGTCATCATATAACAATTCTGATTGGGTTGATTTTTGCCTTATAACGGGCTATATTTGTTCACCTTCGAAAGAAGGGAGCAAAGGTAAAATATTCGGGTGGCATTCTGTATGCTGCCCATTTATAAGCCCGCCTTAATGAAGAAAATCAAATATTACTATAATACCAATACACTCCGGTACGAAAAACTGGAGACGCCACTCCGGGTCAAACTGCTCCGGGTTTTTGGCTTTGTGGCTGCGGCACTGGTTACTGCAGGCATCATCACGTATATCGCATTTCAGTTTGTAGGCTCCCCGAAAGAGCGGATTTTACAGCAGCAAAACAAGAACCTGAAAGACAACTATTACGAACTCCTGGATGAGCTGGAATCGGTCCAGAACCAGATGAAAGAACTGGAAAAAAGGGACAATGACGTGTACCGGGCCATTTTTGAAGCTAACCCGATCCCCGATAGTGCCCGGGCTAAAGAACTGGAAATCAAGCTTGAAATTGCCAAAATAGAGAAATTAAGGGATCATCAGCTGGTTTCCTCGATCAATAATACCCTGAATAACCTGGTCAGCCGGATCAACGCCCAGAAAAAGTCATACGAGGAAGTGGATGAGCTGGTAAAGAACAAGGCGAACCTCCTGGCCCGCACCCCGGCCATTCAGCCGGTGAGCAATAAGGACCTCAACCGGGTGGCTTCCGGTTTTGGCTACCGGATCGATCCGGTGTATAAAACCACCAAATTTCACGCGGGTCTCGACTTCTCCGCCCCTACCGGCACCCCTATTTATGCCACGGCAGATGGAACCGTCAGTCTTTCCGGCAATTCCGGCAATGGCTATGGCAACCACGTAATCATCAACCATGGTTATGGTTACGAAACCCTCTATGGCCATATGGTACGGGTAAAAGCCCGGAACGGACAGGCCGTAAAACGCGGCGAAGTGATCGGCTGGGTCGGCAGCACGGGTAAATCCACCGGTCCGCACTGTCATTATGAAGTCCATAAAAACGGGAATAAGATCGATCCCATCTACTTTTTCTATAATGACCTGAGTCCGGAACAGTTTGATCTGCTCCTGAAGAAAGCAGCCGCCAGCAACCAGAGTTTCGACTAAGAGGATCCGCCAACCTTCATTTTTCCACACCGCCTTTGCAGACCCGAAAGGGCCCGCTTTGTTCGTTACTTTTACAGCTCACGTATGGCAAAATCACTCACACAAATCAGCCTGGACTTTGGTGGCTTTGATGAACCGGTTCCAAAACCGGCCAAGCAGCCCGTGCAAAAGAAAAAAGCAGCACCCTCCCGTATTTCGGTTATTGCACCGGATCCGGAGCCTGAACCCGTGATTGAACCTGTGATTGAACCCGTATATAATGAACCCGTGTATACGGAACCTGAAGAAGTATTGTCGGTCGTGGAAGAAGAACCGGTAGCAGTACAAAGAGCCGTCACCAAAAGAACAACCGTTGCGGGCAAACGGGGCCGCCGCTCGTTGAAAGATTCAGCCCTTCAGGCCGACCTGGTGCAGGTACCTGAGGATGAAGTGCTGTTTAAAAAACAATATTATTCCATCGGGGAAGTAGCCACGATGTTCCGCGAAAACCAATCCCTGATCCGTTACTGGGAAACAGAGTTTGATATCCTGCAGCCCCGCAAGAACCGGAAGGGCGACCGTTTTTTTCGTCCTGTGGATATCAAGAACCTCGTCCTGATCTACGACCTGCTCCGCCGCCGGAAGTTCACCATTGAAGGGGCCAAGGATTACCTGAAGAAGAACAAGAAGGCCGAAGAAAAATTCGCCGTGATCCAGTCGCTTCAAAAACTGAAAGGCTTTTTACTGGAACTCAAGGCAAATCTGTAATTCCCTGCAACTTTAACGATTCCCGCTTCATCATTTGACCGGCTGCCAGTAGATTTGCAGAATCAGGCTTTTATCCTACTATATTAATGGGCTATTAACCGGTCAACCGTAAAACCGCAACAGATGAAAAAATTATTATTACTCCTTACCCTTTCTATTAGTCTCTCCGCCTTTTCCCAGCATCAGTACGAAGTGCTGGTGGAGCAACCCAATGAAAAAACCCTGAAAGGCATCATCTCCCGCCAGGTGCTGCTGGCCGATACTACGTTTAAATGGTATGCAGCCAATCTTAAAGGATATACAGTACGTGCGGATGCTAAGGAAGCCCTGTCCAAACAGAAAGACTCAATAAGATTGATTGTGTTCATCGGTACCTGGTGCGAAGACTCCCACTTCATCATTCC
>CAZLRY010000505.1:0-2464 GCA_964561675.1 uncultured Chitinophaga sp. | reverse complement strand
CACTGAATGTATCATCTGAGATCCTGAATGCCTTCCGGACTGTTAGACGAAGCCTGGAGAACAGTAATGCGACAGTGAATCAATCCACTTCGTTGCTTATGAAGTCGCTCGAGGAAAAATCAACTGATCCGCAAACCAAAGAAAGAGCTGTTCCCTGGTACGAAAAAGCGCAGAAAGTAATTACCATTACAGATGCTGTTAATAAATATATTGATGGCCTGAAAAATGATATCATTACTAAAGCTGGCGGTAAACCCGGCGATCCTACTGTTTCCTTTAAAGAAGATAACCTGGATATTGTTACAAAAATGTTTGTACAAGGTGGTGAAGGGAAGCGTCTGCTGGATAAACTTCAGAAATTCCAGAGTGATATCTATGCTATTGATCCCGAAATAGACAGCGCCTTTAAGAATTCTAAGAGTATTGACCTTTCTAACCCTCCCGGCCAGGATGGTAAAACAAAGGCCTGGGATGTTGCTTACTTTAATATGGTGCCTACGGTTGCCGGACTTACTATCCTGAGTAAGTTTCAGAACGACGTTAAAGGCATGGAAAATAAAGTAGTTACTTTCTGTCACCAGAAAGTAGGGGAAGTGAAAATTGTATTTGATTCTTATGCTGCTATTGTTGGCCAGAACTCAAACTACCTGATGCCCGGACAACAACTGGAAGTAAAAGCAGGTATCGGAGCCTTCAGTAAATCCTCTGTACCGATCATTTCCGTTGGTGGTACCACTGTACCTATTGGTGAAGAAGGGTTTGCCCTTTACAAAGCTGATGCAGGGGGTGTTGGTCCTCACAGTATTCCTGTGCGTATCAGCTTCTTTAACCAGACCACTGGTAAAGAAGAAGTTAAAGAGGTAAAAGTCGATTATATCGTTGGTTCAGCCAATGCCTCAATCGCCCTTGATAAAATGAACGTACTGTATGTTGGGGTGGATAACCCGGTAACTATCGCTGCCAGTGGTGGTGGGGATGACAAGGTAGTTGCTACAATTTCAGGTGGAGGCGGAAGCCTGAACCGTATTGGAAACGGTAAATACATTGCAAGTGTAAACAGTGTAACGGATGATTGCAGAATTACTGTGACCGTGGATGGTAAAGTAGCCGGAGCCAGCCAGTTCCGTGTACGGACTGTACCTGATGCCCAGGCATACGTTGGCGGTAAAATCAGCGGTACCCAGGTAACAGCTGCCGAGTTCAAAGCACAACCCGGTGTGGCTGCAGGTATTAAAGATTTCCCCTTTGACTTAAAATACCAGGTAGTGAGCTTTACGTTCACCTGCGATACGGATGATGGAGATATCGTTTCCATTCCTGTACAGGGTGCGGCTTTCCAGGGATCAGTGGCAAACGCGATCAAAACCTATGTAAAAGCGGACAAACTGGTGACAATTGATGAAATTCGCGTAAAAGGTCCGGACGGACGTACTACGAAAGCCGCTTCACTCGTTTATTACATTAAATAATGTGTGATATGAATATGAAATTTGTAAAATTTGGTTTCTGTCTGCTGTTGTCGGCATTTATGCTGACCCCTGCTGATGCACAACGTGTGTCAAAAAAGAAGAAAGCGGAAAACGCCCAGACAAATCCGGCGGGAACTGAACAACAACAGAACAATAATACACAACCTCCTTCGGGGTTCGATCCGCTGGCTGGTCTGCCGATCACATACGACACCTCCAGTACCGATTTGACACCCAAGAAGTCATTGAGGAACGACAATGCGTTTGATAAGAGTAATCTGAATCAGCGCACCCCGCTTCCTTATGAACACCTGCGCTGGGATGATGCCCTGTATGCGGAAAAAGTATGGCGTGAACTCGATCTCCGTGAAAAAATGAATAAGACATTCATGTATGAAGCGGAAACCGATAACGGCAGCGAAATTTTCGTAAACATGCTGATCAAAGCCGTGCAGAACGGAGAAGTGACGGCTTTTGAAGACGACCGTTTCACCACCCCGGTTCCGATCGGAGACATTACGCAGAAGCTGGCGGTTACCACCGATACGGTGAAAATCACTGACCTGAATGATATCTCAAAAATCGTAGGCTGGAAAGTGGTACGCGGAAGCTTTGACGCCAAGTCTGTAACCCGTCTCCGCTTAAAAGAAGAGTGGGTATTTGACCGCGAATCCAGCCGCATGTTTGTGCGTATCCTGGGAATCGGCTTACTGAAAACCGAGTATATTCCGAATACAAATAAAGAACGTGGTACATCCTCCCTGTTTTGGGTTTACTATCCGGACCTGCGCCCGATGCTGGCTAAGGCAGAAGTGTATAATCCAAAAAACATGGGACAAAGCCGCATGACCTGGGAAGAGCTTTTCGAAAGCCGCATGTTCAGCAGCTATATCGTAAAATCAACCCTGGATAATGCCAGCAACAAGATGATCCGGAGTTTTATCAACGATCCGATCCTCCGCCTGCTGGAAGGAGAAAATATCAAAGAGAAAATC
>CAZLRY010000504.1:0-2473 GCA_964561675.1 uncultured Chitinophaga sp. | reverse complement strand
TCCCTACTTCCCCTTATTCAGCCACCATCCCAGCCAGATACCGGTCAATCCCCAGGCAACCAGCGAATCAATCAGCGGTCCGTATAAATCCGCAACCGGTGTTTGAAACCATACATGTTCATTATAGGGCCCCCATAAAAAAGTGATAAGGCCCATGGCTATCGAAGCAGCAAATACCCGGAGCGGGCGGGGTGTGCCGCCTCTTGTTAAAATGTAAATCAGGCAAAATACGAGTACCAATCCTACCAGGAACCCACGGATCATGGGGCGGGTCATATTATGAGTATAACTGGTACGATAAGTCAGGGTAGCCCAGGGCTTTCCATCCATCGTTTTCCCCAATTCTTCCGCAGCTTCCTGCGTAGATCCCGGCTGTACCGTGGGCAGCATATACGTACCGGTTTCCTTGAACTGGGTGTTGAGATATTGCAGGATTGAATCCTGGGCCGGCGTGTACTTTGCCTCGGCTTCGTGTAATTGAAATACAGTCCACGACAAAAATTGCCAGACAAAAATGAGGATAGCTCCGACAAAGGAGCCAATGAGCCACTTTTTCATGTTAGTTGGTTTTGTTGAGGTAGAAAAGGTAATTAATTTCTTTGTTTTTGTCAACCTGCCGGACGTTCAGTTTCGTCGTATCTTCGTTATCCATTAAAATTGACTATGTTTCATCAATACAAATTCACTGCCGCAGAGCGGTTTATGCGTTATGTGCAGGTGGATACACAGAGCGATCCGCAATCTTCCTCTTATCCAACTACCGAAAAGCAAAAAGACCTTGGACGGATACTGGCCGCCGAATTAAAGGAAATGGGAATTGCAGATGCCCATATGGACGAATTCGGATATGTGTATGCCACGATTCCCTCCAACACTGAAAAGAAAGTGCCGGTTATATGTTTTTGTGCCCATGTGGATACCGCACCGGATTGCAGTGGTACCGGAGTGAAGCCCATCCTACACCGGGATTACCAGGGGCAGAATATTGTACTGCCGGATGATCCATCCCAGGTGTTGCGGATCAGCGAGTATCCCTACCTGAAAAAACTGACCGGTCATGATATTATTACCGCGTCGGGTACTACACTGCTTGGTTCAGATGATAAAGCAGGCGTAGCTGCGATTATGGATCTGGCGGCATTTTTAATAAAGCATAAAGAAGTTAAACACGGGGCTATTAAAATTTTGTTCACCCCCGATGAGGAAGTAGGAAAAGGGACTGCCAAAGTGGATCTGGAAAAACTGGGGGCTGATTTCGGCTATACGCTTGATGGCGGAGAGGCCGGATCCCTGGAAGACGAAACTTTTAGTGCGGATGGCGTACAGGTGGTGATACACGGGGTGATTGCACACCCGGGATATGCCAAGGAGAAAATGATCAATGCGATGAAGATTGCGGGAGAGATACTGGCCGCTTTGCCAAAAGACCGGCTCTCCCCTGAATCCACGGAAGGTAAAAGAGGGTTTATTCACCCGGTACGGATAGAAGGGATTGCAGAAAAGTGTACCATTGATTTCATCGTCCGTGATTTTGAAACAGATGGCCTGAAAAAGAAAGAAGATTACCTGCGTACCCAGATCGAAGAACGGATGCGGACTTATCCAAAAGCTTCGTTCGAATTCAATGTGACCGAACAGTACCGGAATATGAAGGAAGTTTTGGATGTAAATCCCCATGTAGTGGATTTTGCCAAAGAAGCCATTGCCCGCGCCGGACTTGAACTGAAGATGGAAAGTATACGTGGAGGCACCGATGGCAGCCGGCTGTCTTTTATGGGACTGCCCTGTCCCAATCTCTTTGCCGGGGAACAAGCCATCCACTCCAAACTGGAATTCATCAGTGTGCAGGACTTGAACAAAGCGGTGGAAACCATGGTTCACCTGGTGCAGGTATGTGAGGAAAAAAGTTGACCCCGTACCCCTTAACTTATCGTAAATTACATTTCTAAAATTAATATTATGGACGCTGCAAGTTGGATTTCTCATTATTGGTGGGTATTAGTATTGGCCTTTATCGTTTTCAGCGGGCTGTTTACAATCAGCCAGGGATATGTCGGTGTAATAACCCGGCTGGGCAGATACTCCCGGGTGGCAAGACCCGGATTGAATTTTAAGATCCCGCTGCTCGAATCAGTAGCCCGGAAAGTATCCATTCAGAATCGTTCGGTGGAATTGGAGTTCCAGGCAGTTACGGCTGATCAGGCCAATGTGTATTTCAAGAGTATGTTGCTGTATTCAGTTCAGAATGCAGATGAAGAAACTATAAAAAAAGTGGCTTTTAAATTCTTTGCTGATAAGGATCTGATGCAGGCATTGATAAGAACCATTGAAGGTAATATTCGGTCTTTTGTTGCCACAAAAAAGCAGGCAGAAATTCTGGCTCTTCGGAAAGAAATTGTTGAATATGTAAAAACCGAAATTGACCTGCAATTAGAAACCTGGGGTTACCATTTACAGGATCTCCAAATCAACG
>CAZLRY010000503.1:0-2476 GCA_964561675.1 uncultured Chitinophaga sp. | reverse complement strand
CTTGGTTAATGCCGGAGAATTAGAAGAATTGTTAGAGAGCAGAATAAAGGTTTGGTCTTTATCTGCATTTCTCGCAAGAAAGGTGGTGTAACCGGGCCATCCCCCTGAATGTGAAACAACTCTGCCCGCCTCTGTTTTTTCAAGAAATACACCAAATCCGTAATAGACCTTATTTACTGTATCCGCCAAAGCCTGTTCTTTCAGCATTTCTTTCTGAGTGGCTTCAAGCAGGAGTGAATGGTTTTTCACCGCCCTGTCCCAGATTAATAAATCGGCTGTAGTGGAATTGACAACACCATCACCCTGTATGCCATCCAGGTAAATAACAAATGACAAGTCCGGGATACTGTCAGGTAAGGCGTATTTTTTCAAGCTATCGTCGTACACAAACCCATAGGCGTAATTGGTAATAGTATCTTTAAGTGAACGCCGGGTATTATAGATTCTTGAATGAGACATACCTAAAGGCTGGAATACGTTATTTGTCAAATAGGCTGAAAAAGTCAGGCCGGAAACTTTTTCCACAATGGAAGCCAGCAGGGCATAGGCGGTATTGCTGTATTCCCACCGGCTACCGGGTGTAAATACAAGTGGCGGCTTTTCCCTGGCGAGGAAGGCAATCATATCCGCATTGAATGCAATTTTTCGCCTGTCCCATTTGTTGTTCATGGCTTCTTCATAATCCGGAAGTCCGGATGTATGAGTCAACATGTGGTAAAGGGTAATACCCTTGTAGGGCAATTCCGGAAAATACTGCGTCAATGAATCAGTAAGTTTCAGTTTGTTTTTGTCTTTCAGTAATAAAATAGCGGTCGCGGTAAATTGTTTACTAATAGAAGCCAGTTCAAATACAGAGGAATCATTCAGCAGTCGCTTGCTGTCAAAATCAGCATAGCCATACGATTTCTGGAAAACCACCTTTCCGTTTTCTGCCACCAACACATTCCCGTTAAAGCGAAAGTGTTTTGCCTGAGCAGACAGATAATCATCCATGTATTGAATTGATTTATCTGCCTCTTTTGTTGATTTGCAGGCGAAGAAGATGATGGCAGTTGCTGCCACGAGCAGTAGTTTTTGAGTCATATGATTTACGTATGTATTTTTTAAAAACTTTCACTTTCCACAAACCCAAACCCATCCCCGTCAAACAACCCCTTATCACTCAGCTTCAGATGCGGAATCACTAGTAGGGCCATAAAGGAAAGGGTCATAAAGGGTGAGGCAAGGGTTGAGCCGAGTTCTTTCTTGGTGAATTGATCGAGCCGGGTATAGGCATCGGCAATTTCGTAGCCATCGCCATTGCTCATGAGTCCGGCTACAGGCAGACCAAGCACCAGTTCCTGTCCAAGGCCTACGGCACTCAGACCGCCTTGTTCGGCGATCACCAGGTTCACGGCCCGGCAGAGACTTTCATCATCCACCCCCACGGCCACGATATTATGACTGTCATGCGCGACGGAAGAAGCAAGTGCTCCCTGTTTCAATCCGAATCCTTTGATAAAGGCCTTGGCCACCGGTGCTTCCTGGTAACGGTTCACCACCACGATCTTCAGCACATCATTTTCAGTATCACTTATAATTTCTCCATTGGCCAGTTTGGGTACAAGGTCCAGTCTGTTGGTGATCAGTTGTCCATCCAGTGCCTCAATAACGGGAATAGTTTTGCCACCGACATAGCTCACTTTAAATTCTTCTTCGGTCTTAGGACTGCAACTGAATCTGTTCAGTACGCCCCCCTTTTGACTTTTGACTTTTGACTTTTGATTTTCAGCTACCACTTCACCATTAATATAAGTAGTCAGTACTTCGAAGTCCTTCAGATCTTTTACCAGGATAAAATCCGCAAAATCCCCTACGCGCAATAACCCTACATCTAACTTATAATGTTCCACCGGATTCACACAAGCAGCCCTGAGTATTTTATAAATATCAATTCCCTTCGCTACGGCTCTTGCACATAACTGGTTAATATGGCCGAGTACCAGGCTATCGGGATGTTTATCATCACTGCAAAACATCATTTGTTCCGGCCAGTCATGCAACAGGTCAATCAATGCATCAAAGTTCTTCGCTGCCGATCCTTCCCGGATAATGATCTTCATGCCGTAGCGGAGTTTGTCAAGGGCTTCGTCGGCAGTGAAGCACTCATGATCAGTTGATATTACAGGTGCTGTGTATGGGTTGTTAGCTGTTTGCTGTTCGCTGTTAGGATCCTCCTGCCAACTGCCGTCTGGCGACTCCGGTCTCCCGTCTCCCGACTCCCGACTCCCGTCTCCCAACTCCTGACTCTCGACTCCCGACTCCCGACTGCTCCACTCCGGCCTTATATACCTCCCCGCCACCTCCCCCCTCAATCCCGGCGCATGACCATCAACGGGTTTGCCTAACCGAAGAGAAGCGGTGATTTTTTTTATGACTTCGGGGTCACCGTGCAGTACACCCGGAAAATTCATCATTTCGCTGAGGTATTTGATTT
>CAZLRY010000502.1:0-2502 GCA_964561675.1 uncultured Chitinophaga sp. | reverse complement strand
GTGCTGTTAAACAACTCCAGGTGAATCTTATTTCCCGCAATCCCTTTCTTTTCCAGAAAAGCTTTTACCGTAAAGATCATCTCTGTGGGTCCGCAGATGAAAAATTCATCGGTGCCGGTAAAGTCTTCTAAACGGTCCAGCTCTTCCAGCTTCTCCTGGCTGATCCGTCCGAAATTAAGATCGGTATCCATCCGCTCCCGGCTCAGGATATGGACCAGGCTGAAACGCTCCATATACTGGTTCTTGAGTGCTTCCAGTTCTTCAAAGAAAATAATGGAGTTCCGGTTCCGGTTCCCGAATACCAGGGTAAAGCGGCTATGCTTCTCCGTGGCCATGGTGGTTTTAATCAGGGAGATCACCGGGGTGATGCCACTGCCGGCGGCGAAAGCGAGATAATTCTTTTTATTTTCAGGATGAAGCGGGGTGTTGAATTTGCCAACAGGCGGCATTACATCCAGCACATCCCCCTTTTTCAATAGCTCATTCGCAAAAGAAGAAAACAGGCCACCTTCCACTTTTTTGATCGCCACTTTGAGTTTATTCTCCAGTGGTGAAGAACAAATCGAGTAGTTGCGGCGGATTTCTTCGCCATTGATCGTGGTGCGGAGTGTGAGACTCTGGCCCTGGCTGAACTGAAAATCGTTTTGCAGGGTTTCAGGCACATCAAACAGTACAGAAACACATTCAGGGGTTTCTTTCTTTACCTCTTTTACCGTGAGGCGGTGGAAATGAAGGGACATATCAGCCTTGTTTACGTAATCCGTCGATCATGATCATAACCATATTATTCTCGAGTTCATCGGCACTGATCTTGGCCGTACTCCTGTGCCAGCTTTCTATACCGCTGACGGCATGGAGCATAATGAGCACCGCAGTTGGGGCATCTATTTTCCGGATCTCGTTTTTGGCAATACCTTCTTCAATAATGGAAGCGAATTTTTTCCGGTAATTGCGGCGCTGGGTCTGGAAATTAGAGAGATAAGGCTCATCCAGGTGTTTCCACTCCCGGTCACTCACATACACATCCTCATAGTTTTCGGTCATCTGCCGGATGTGAAAACGTAAGAGCTGATCGATTTTGGCAATTGACTTCTGGTTACTGGCCTCAATCGTATCGATCGTGGTATTATACACATTGGCCACGTCAAAGCAGATCGCTTCCAGTATCTCATTTTTGGAACGGATATGGTTATACAGGCTGGCCGCTTCAATACCTACCGCTTCTGCGAGGTCACGCATGGAAGTGGCGGCGAATCCTTTTTCGCGGAACATTGCGGCTGCTTTTTTCAGGATCAGTCCTTTTTTGGACGCTTTTTTACGTTGGGCCTTTGCCATAGTCATTAATTATAAGTAACAAGTAGAAATATAAATATAGGGAACTATTCTCATTTGTTATTCCGTTTGGGAGCAGGCTCTTCGGGTTTCAACGGGGAGGGACGGGTGACAGGATCCACTTTATCAGGCACTTTCGCCGGTATCACGATGGACTCGCTCAGGTCGGGTTTGATCTGCCGGGCCGCCTCCCGATTATTCTGAGAATCAAAAAAGGTCCAGAAAACACCGCCATCCCAGGACTGGCCGATCAGGTGACTTTTCGAGGTGATTCTCTTACCATCGGTCTCGATGATGGAATTCATTTCAATTATGCATTGCAGATCGGCGCCGCTTTTGATGACCTGTAAAACCAAACCGGGTTTATACAATTTCCAGGCATCAGGGGAGATATCTCCGAACATGGATGCGATCGTCCGGATAAACTCTTCTTTCCCGCCCAGGCTACCAATCATTGCCGGGTTGCTATACCGGGCAAATACCTCCCAGTTCCGGTTACGGAATCCATAGGCCAGGCTGTCGGCGCATTTGGTGATCTGTGTTTTTACAAAACTGCTGTCAAACTGGGCATTGGCATCCATGGCCATAAAAAGGGCCAGGATCAGCAGCAGCCGGCAGAAGTGGCGGTTTTGTTTCATCTGATCAAAGGTATAGAATCGGAGGGGACTAAGTATCCCGGTCTTACGGGTAGCAGGCATTAAGTACGAGGTACGAGGTACGACCCTTCGATACGTCCCGCATGAAAATTTTTCACAAGCCTGAAAAACTAGTTTTGCGGGACTACTCCCACCTTCACTTCGTTTCGGTCGGCAGGCAGGGTGACAAGAAGATCAGTAAAACGAGGAACATCAGGTTATTTTAGATTAAAACTTCTCAGGAGGTCCTGACACCCGACACCTGACACCCGACACCTGATACCTCCCAACTATCGTCTCTTTTCAGTAGTTTTGCACGCCTTTACGTAATAAAATACAAAAAACAAATCATGTCTTTAATCACCGTTGGAACCATGGCTTTTGATGCCATCGAAACACCCTTTGGAAAAACCGATAAAATCGTCGGAGGATCTGCTGTTTATGTGGCTTATGCCGCCAGTAATTTTGTGAAACCGGTACAGCAGATTTCGATTATCGGGGATGATTTTCCCGAAGAGGAAATGGCCGATTTACG
>CAZLRY010000501.1:0-2510 GCA_964561675.1 uncultured Chitinophaga sp. | reverse complement strand
AGGGCCAATTCGATCAGCGAAGGCGTTGAGGGTTTGACGAGATCAACCGGACCACAAATTTCTGATTTCAGTAGCTGATAAAAAATACCCCTTTTGTGGTATGCATACTTAGTTGTATCTACGTAAATATACTTAGAATAGTTATTGGAAATAAAGGTTGACCACCCTGAAAGATAAAAGACCGGCCTTATAATACAAGCCGGTCTTTTTATAGTTCAATTTTTTAAATACCGTTAATAATGCCAGCGGACAAATGCTTCCATTGCGGCATAGTGGGTCAGTCCCAGGTCGGCATAGAGATTAGCAGTGGCTGCATTTCTTTCTTCCGCTCGTTGCCAGAATTCGCGCGAATCACTTCCCTGGAAGGGCACCATATCTTTTTGTGACTGGTGTATAAAAATGCCGAATCGTTTTTTGAGTACCTGGTCCGGACTCATGGGTATGGCCATCTCGATTTCTTCAATATTCCATTCCTGCCAGGCTCCTTTGTACAACCAGAGCCAGCAATCCCCAATCCAATCATCCCCTGCGGCCTTGATCCGGCGGAGGGCTTCCAGTACCACATTAAAACACACAATATGAGTGCCGTGCGGATCGGCAAAGTCGCCGGCGCAATACACCTGGTGGGGTTTTATTTCTCGTAATAGTTCAATGGTGATCTTAATATCTTTTTCACTCATTGGCTTTTTTTCAATCGCACCGGTTTCGTAGAAGGGGAGATTCTGAAAATGGATGTTTTCCTCCCGGATGCCTACATAGCGGCAAGTGGCTTTTGCTTCTCCTCTACGGATCAGTCCTTTGATCGCCCGGATAGTGGGCGTGTCCATCTGATTCGATTTTTTCCGATTCAGGAATTTCCGGGCATCTTCAAGGATCTTGCCTGATTTTTTTGTATCAATACCGGCGATTTCTTCAAAGCCTACTGCAAAATCCAGAAAGCGGGTCACAAATTCATCCGTCACAGCGATATTGCCGCTGGTCTGGTAACCCACATGCACATCATGTCCCTGGTCATGTAGCCGTTGGAATGTACCACCCATACTGATGATATCATCATCCGGGTGAGGGGAGAAGATGATCACCCGTTTGGGATAGGGTGAAGAACGTTCCGGGTGGACCGGCAGGTTCACATTGGGTTTACCCCCGGGCCAGCCGGTGATTGAATCCCGCAGCATATAATAGACCTGCAGGTTGATCTCATAGGCATCACCCTGATCAACGAGCAGATCGCTTAATCCATATTCATTGTAATCACTGTTGGTCAGACTCAGGATTGGCTTCTTTAATTTAAGCGCCATATTCACCACGGCCTTCTTGATCATCATCGGTGTCCATTCGCAGTCACCAGTGAGCCAGGGTGATTTATTGCGGGTAAGTTCAGATGCAGCAGCCTCATCAACCACAAAGGAAACATCATCGTGATTTTGAAGCAGGGACGCGGGAATCTGTTCGCTGTCATCATCTTCCACAGCTTTCTGGATGGCCGGAGCTTTGGCACTGCCCCAGGCCATCAGGATAATCTTTTTAGATTTAAGGATCGAACTGATACCCATGGTAATGGCAAGACGTGGTACTTCCGATATATTGGCAAACTCATAGGAGTTGGCAATCCGGGTGGAGTTGTCAAGCGTAATCAGTCTTGTTCTGGAATAAATACCGGAACCAGGTTCGTTGAAACCGATATGCCCGTTATTTCCGATGCCGAGTATCTGCAGGTCAATGCCACCGGCATCCTCAATCATTTTTTCGTATTGCCGGCAATGTTCCTTGATATCTTCTTTCTTGATCTCTCCGTTGGGTATATGAATATTTTTAGGATTGATATCCACCAGGTCAAACAGGTGGGACTTCATAAACCGATTATAACTCTGCAAGGCATTATTGGCAATCGGGTAGTATTCGTCGAGATTAAACGTCACTACATTTTTAAAACTCAGCTTCTCTTCACGGTGAATTTTTACCAGTTCCGCATACAAGGTCTTCGGAGTAGAACCGGTAGCCAGTCCCAACACACATTTCTCTTTCTTCTTTTGCTTCTCCCTGATAAAATCCGCAATCAGTCTGGCTACATAGACAGAGCCGTTTTTCTGATTCGGAAATACGTGTACCGGAATCTTTTCAAAACTATCAGCAAAATTGCGGGGAGCTGCTTTTTTTGACATGTAGAGGTGGTTTGAGGCCTAAAGATAATACTTTTTTTGAAGGTTTTTGCGGTTTGTTGCGGCTTTTTGCGGTTAATGTAGTTCAATCTCATCCACAAACAACCAGGCCTTATTCCCCGCACCGGGTTCTCCGGACGGAATATCGCCCCAGTTTTTCACCATCACTTTCACATACCGGGCTTTGCGGGGTTCGAATTCCACATTCATCGTCCCTTTTTCCAGGCCTTTGATAGTGATCTTAAAATTATCAGAAAGTCCGGCTGATTCATAATTGCTGCCGTCGGATGATACAAATACTTCGGTTACCAATGGCTGCCAGATCCAGCTGCCGGTCTGACGAAGGGTATG
>CAZLRY010000500.1:0-2513 GCA_964561675.1 uncultured Chitinophaga sp. | reverse complement strand
CCGCGGTGTTTTTCCGCGAAGGTTCTGCAATGATATTTTCCGCGGGAATATCGGACAGCTGGTCCGCTACGATGCCGACATATTCTTCCGAGGTAACGACATAGATATTTTCTTTCGGAACAAAATGGGTATATCGTTCAAAGGTCTGTTGTATCAGGGTCTTTCCTGTTCCGAGAATATCCAGAAACTGCTTCGGAAAATTCGTACGGCTCATCGGCCAGAAACGGCTTCCGATTCCTCCGGCCATGATGGCGACGTAGTGGTGTTTGTTCATTTTATAAGTTTAACTCTCTATTCTCTTTCTTAACCGCGGAGGGCGCGGAGAACACAGAGGAATACAAATATTCCGGAAAAGCCCCCCTTCTCGCTTCTAGCTTCTTACTTCTACCCTCTCTATATCAATCCTTCTCTTATTAAATCATGCAAATGTATGATTCCCTCATATCTTCCGTCAGTAGTAACTGCCAGCTGCGAGATTTCATTTTTTCTTAATACATCTAGGGCGCTGATGGCGAGTTCATCGGAGCCGATCGTTTTTGGATCAGGTGTCATGATATCCCCGGCTTTTACCTTTTCAATATCGCTGTTCTTTTCCAGCATCCGCCGGAGATCGCCATCGGTAATGATTCCGAGCAGGCGGTTATCCTTGTCCACCACGGCAGTAATACCCAGTCTTTTGGCGGTCATTTCCACAATCACTTCTTTCAGTGTCTGGCTGGCCAGCACCTGTGGTTTTTCATTATCCGCATACAGATCCGATACCCGGAGATAAAGCTTTTTGCCCAGAGAGCCGCCGGGGTGGAATTTTGCAAAGTCGCCGGACTGGAAACCATTCAGTTCCATCAGGCAGATGGCCAGGGCATCGCCCATTACGAGCTGGGCGGTGGTGGAGCTGGTGGGGGCCAGGTTATTGGGACAAGCTTCTTGTTCTACGCTGGTATTCAATACGATAGAAGCATTTCGGGCCAGGTAGGAATCGGTATTTCCCACCATGGCGATCAGGGGATTGCCGAAATTGCGGAGCAAGGGTATCAGGACCTTGATCTCGGGGCTTTCACCCGACTTGCTGATCACTATGACCACGTCATCCTGTTGTACCATACCCAGGTCGCCATGGATGGCGTCGGCGGCATGCATAAATATGGAGGGGGTACCGGTGGAATTGAAGGTGGCCACGATCTTGTGGGCGATAATGGCACTTTTGCCGATGCCGCTGACCACAACACGCCCTTTTCCCGAAAAGATGGCGTTTACCGCTTTTTCGAAATCGTCATTGATAAAAGGAGCTAATCCGGCAACTGCACGGGCCTCTAAATCAATGGTTTTTAAGGCAACTTCTTTGATGGACGCCATAATAATGCGGCAAAATTATAAATTATTCAGGGGAAAGCGGATTTTCAGTTAATGCCCTCCCTTTTTTAACAATAATGGCCCCCCCGGACGGTTAAAGATTCGTAAATTCGCCGTCCTTTAATTGGGGGGATCGGAACGTGCCAGATGGAGTCGTACAGGTTTAGTAAATCATACAAAGGCTGTTTGGCCAAAATTTATCCTCAACACCCCGGAATTAACGCTTAGGAGCGGAAAAAAAACACGGTTGGACTAAACCGTTCGGGTAAAAATGATTACCTTAAAGAACCTGCATTGAACACAGTGCTACTGTCTGAAAAGACACTCCTATGATGAAAAACTAGTGAAATGGGAACTATTGTAAAGAAGCCGGCCGCTAAAAAGGCCGCAAAGACCAAAGAAAAGACCCCCGCGAAGAAAGCCCGGTTTGATCTGCACAAAGCGCTGCAGGAATACTTCGGTTTTGATAAATTCAAAGGAACACAGGAAAAAGCGATTGAATCCCTGATGGCCGGACGTGATACGTTTGTGATCATGCCCACCGGCGGAGGGAAAAGCCTGTGCTACCAGCTGCCCGCTATGGTGCTGGACGGCGTAGCCATAATTGTTTCCCCGCTGATTGCGCTCATGAAGAACCAGGTAGACCTGGTCAGGGGTTATAGCAGCAATGATGAAGTGGCGCATTTTCTCAACTCCACCCTTACCAAAAAAGAAATCAAGGAAGTACACGATGACCTGAAGGCGGGCAAAACCAAGATGCTCTATGTAGCACCGGAGACCCTCACCAAGCAGGAAAACCTCGAATTTTTTTCTGATCTGGAAGTCTCCTTTTTTGCCGTGGATGAAGCGCATTGTATTTCCGAGTGGGGACATGATTTCCGCCCTGAGTACCGTCGTCTCCGTGAGATGATGATCCAGATAAACCCCGATGTGCCGGTGATCGCCCTGACCGCTACAGCCACGCCGAAAGTGCAGAGTGATATTGAAAAGAACCTCGATCTGCGTAATCCCAATATTTTTATTTCTTCGTTCAACCGGTCCAATCTCTATTATGAAGTGCTGCCCAAGATCAAGAAGGCGCAGACGGATGAGAATATTGTCCGCTTTATCAAGAGCATGAAGAAAAAGAGCGGGATTATATATACCCTGAACCGGAAGACCAC
>CAZLRY010000499.1:0-2517 GCA_964561675.1 uncultured Chitinophaga sp. | reverse complement strand
CTCATCTATTGTCCAAAGCATGGAACTCCCGACTCCCGACTCTCCCCTCCCGACTCACTCCTCTCCCCTCCCGACTGCCCCCCTACTCCTTAGTCCACAATCTGTCATTCAATTTCAACTCATCAATAATTTCATAAACAATCTGAATGGTGGACCGGAACTGCTCCAGCCGGCTGAAATCATTCATCCGGAATACAGAAGGCTCAAAAAGTTCATGCTTCATCGGGATGGCGATGTGAATGTTGGTGTGCACAAAGGATATTGACGCATCAGCACTGGTCATTTGCTGCAGTCTCACAAGCCGTTCCATAAAAGAGGGTGTGAGGATATAACGAGCTTCCACCTGGTCATTGCTATACACAATAAACCGCTTTTCAAAATCAGAACTTTCCAGTTTTACCTTTTCGAGGCCAGAAGCAAAGGAAGTGAACAGCTTGTTCAGAAAATTCAGCTGGGGCTTGTTTTCGCTCCAGACATAGGTCCGGCCGGAAAAATTTTTATTAAAATCCGCTATAATAAACATCCCTTTAAAGATGGTTTCCCAGCGGGAATCCTTGCCTGAACTGATCTGCTCTTCTGTATGCAGCTCAGAAAAACAAAAAAAGGTTTTATCGTGGGTGCCTTCCACATAATCATCGCCTTTATAGCGGTCAGGACTGTTCAGGTAAAGTCCGCTCTTCTTATAATCTGCTTCAGCAATAAACCGCCCCGGGCTATATCGAAGCGATGGATTGATAAAGGCGATAATACGGCTAACGATCTGTGTTTTAAAAATACCTGTAAATTTCTTTAGCCGGTTAGCAAACAGGATCAGCACAATAATAGCTGCCACGAAAACAACTATGGCAATAATGATAGTAGCTGGTAGCTGACTGGTGGTTCCTATAATAAAAAAAACAATGGCGAGTCCCAGTAAGATAAAGCCGTATACCCCCCACTTCTTAATTTGCTTTCGCTGAACTTCCAGCGGAAGCAGCAACTCCTTCAGTTCCTTCTCATAAAATGCGGCAAAATCACTGGCAGGAGACATAGGTAGTTTTATTTAAAGTTAACCACCGGTACATCTTTCGCGTCTTCACCCACGGCAAAATATTCTTTACGAACCATTCCCGCCATCGATGCTATAATGGAGGAAGGAAAAGTCTGGATGCCATTATGGTAATCATTTACCGCGGCATTATAAAACCGGCGGGAAGCGGCCAGTTGCTCTTCGGTTTCATTGATCGCCCCTTGTAGTTTCAGGAAATTAGTACTGGCTTTCAGATCCGGGTAGTTTTCTACCTGTACGCGGACCTGTTGTAAGATGGACTGCAACTGATTCTCCAGCTTGATTTTATCATTCACCGGCAATTGGGGCAGTTCCATTTGTTGCCTTAATTGAGTCAGGCTGCTGAGCAATTCCTTTTCATGCTGCATATAGCCCTTCACCGTATCCACCAGCATCGGAATCAGGTCATGCCGCTTCTTCAGCATCACATCCATGGAAAAAAAAGCATTGTCCACGGCGTTCTTCTTTACAATAAGACTGTTATACAGACCAATAATGATCAGTAATAAAACAACCACGATGCCAATTGCAATATACATAATGAACCAGTTAAATCAGGGACAATTGCAGCAGTTCAGCCCGCAGCTGGTCAGGATTATGGAAATGAATACTCTTAATACCCATCTCCTCCGCTGCTTTCACATTCCGTAAATTATCATCTATAAATACAGCGTTTGCAGGCGCCACCTGGTAGCGATCCAGCAAACGCTGATAAAATGCAGGAAAGGGCTTGCGGACTTTCTCCACGCCACTGACCACGCGTCCGTCAAACCAATGCAGGAAGTTATAACGTACCAGCGCGATATTGAACAGATCGGCCTGCCAGTTGGTCAATGCGTAATGTTTGTATTTACCACTATCAATCAGTTCACGGAAAATGGAAACGGTTCCGTGCAGGGGGCCATTCAGCATATCGGTCCATCGGCCGTAATAATCCCGGATCTCTTTTTCCCATTCGGGAAACTGAGCCACCAATTCCTGCGTGGCTTCCACAATGGAACGGCCTGCATCCTGCTGCTCGTTCCAGTCATGGGTGCAGATATGTTCAAAGAAGTAATTCCTTTTCTCTGGCGTATCAAAATACGTTTCGTGAAAAACATAATTCGGATTCCAATCCACCAATACTCCGCCGAGATCCCAGATAATCGTATTTACCGCCATAGATTACTTATGGTTATATTTTAATTTCAGACCAATCATGATGCCGGACATCACCAGCATCACCGCATTGGTCAGGATCACCACCATATTATCAATCATAAAGCCGTAAACCAGCCACATGATCTCATTGACAAAGGCAATGAGGAACATATAGAGGGAAATATCCTTGGCGGATTTTTCCTTCCAGGTTTTCACCACCTGTGGCAAAAAGGTAAAGGCGGTAACGGCTCCTGCGGCATAGCCCAGTATATCGGCTGCTGTCATTATTTATACTTTTTATACAGTTTGAGTTCTTCGGCTTTTGCCGG
>CAZLRY010000498.1:0-2522 GCA_964561675.1 uncultured Chitinophaga sp. | reverse complement strand
TAATATTCTACTTTCCCTCCATGAACGTCCGCCTGAAGCCCGAGAAATACCTGAAGTACCTGTATCTCCCGAATCTGTTTGCCACCAAACGGACCGGGGAGATCCTGTCGGTAAACCCCACCACCATCTCTCAACGTGTGGATGCGGAAAAGACCGTTGTGTCTGTTTATGATTATACGGCCGAAACCCTGAATGAAAAAAGATCGGAACAGGTAAAAGATGTTTATCAATATAAAGAGACCAACAGCATCAGCTGGATCAATATCGACGGGATCCGCAAAGCCGATGTGGAGGCTGTTTGTGAAAAATACGGCATCCACTCCCTGATCGTGGAAGATATTCTGAGTGTGAACCAGCGGCCGAAAATGGATGAGGTGGAAGGCGTGATGTATTGCCTGCTGAATATGCTCTACTTCAATGAGGCCAATAAGACCGTGGAGACCGAACAGATCAGTATCGTCCTCGGACCGAATTTTGTCATCAGCTTCCAGGAAGATCCGGCCCGCGATGTATTCGATCCGATCCGGCACCGCCTGCATATAGCAAAGAGCCAGGTAAGACAACGAACGGCTGACTACCTGCTGTATACCATGCTGGATACCGTGGTGGACAGCTATTTCCTGATCATGGAAAAACTCGGGGAACAGATCGAGTTACTGGAAGAAGAAGTGGTCCGGAAAAGTAATAAACGTTCCCTCGCCCGCATCAACCAATTGCGCAAGGAACTGATCGTACTCAAACGGAATATCGCTCCCGTGCGTGACCTGGTCTCCGGACTGATCCGCAGCGAAAGTGAATTACTAGATGACCGCACCACCAAATACTTCAAAGACGTATACGACCATATCATCCAGGCCTTCGACCTGAGTGAGAACTACCGTGATGTGATGATGAGTGTGCAGGATCTCTACCTCAGCAATGTAAACCTCCGCCTCAATGAAGTGATGAAAGTAATGACCATCGTGACCTGTCTGCTCGCCCCCGCCACCGTGATCGGCGGGATCTTCGGGATGAACTTCGATATCATCCCCTATGCCCATCACAGTTTCGGCTTCTACTTTGCAGTAGGACTGATGTTCGCCATTCCGGTGGTGATGCTTTATATTTTTAAGAGGAGAGGGTGGTTCTGAGGATACTTAGTTTTTTCCGCAAAAAAATTAATGGGTTATGGATGAAAATCATATCCCCATTCCCGCAGGGTTTTGGATATTTCATTTACATTTAATATGAAACCCATTAACCCAATTTATGATGAACGCTTCCCGCAGGCGCCTGCTGAAGCTGCTTGCCCTTACTGCTGGTGCAGGCTCCGCCCGTGCCATTGCTGCTTCGCCTACTACGATTGACCAGATCCTCGATGCCCTTTTCCGTGAACTGGCCGATACGGTTAAACTCTCGCTTTACCGGCCGGAAGACCTGTTGGAACTGGAACTGGTGTTTACCGGGTACAAAAAATCCCCGGGAAATAATACCCTTCAGAAAACAACAGGCCCCCAGTTACTGATCGTGTATTTCACCCCGCAAAGTCTCGCCGAAGAAGCCTTTGAAGAAGGCGGTGAAGCCGGCTCGGCGAATTTTGAAAACAAACAGACCGGTCCTGTAAAAGGGAATGAAAAGAATTACATGATGACCCAGGGACCGCGTTACCCGGCCCGGGCTTATCTCTCCGGA
Organism: uncultured Chitinophaga sp.; assembly: GCA_964561675.1. Classification (GTDB taxonomy): domain Bacteria; phylum Bacteroidota; class Bacteroidia; order Chitinophagales; family Chitinophagaceae; genus JJ008. The sequence continues at coordinate 851 of CAZLRY010000498.1, read as the reverse complement.
AGGTCGCGGCTCGTATTTGCGATTCCCGCATCTGTCAGCAGCATTCCGCTGACCGTGGACGCCCTGCTGAACTGGGATAGTTACACCCCGGTAATCAGTAAACGGGCTGCTTCCCCGAAAAGCCTGCCTGCATTTAATATCAATGACACCCCGGATTTTTACAAGAATATCCTGATCAAAGAAGGCCCCCTTGGACAAGTCAATATTCCGGAAAACAAGGCGGTTGTCAATCCACCAGCTGCAAACAACCAGCCCGTTCAGAATAACCCCATCATCAAAATACAGCAGCTGCCGGCGAATAATGCCGACCGGCAGGTGCAACTGAATAATGAGCGCAGGGCCGCCACCAAAACGGAGGAACTGCAGATCCAGAAAAAAGAAGCGCCGATCACCCTGACCCAGACAACCGTGAATCCGCAGGTGATTGCGATCATGGACGAACTCCGGAATGGCAAAACACCAAGGCCAGTTCACCCGGAAGAAACCTGTATCGAATTTCCCTACCGCTTATTTATTTCTCCCAATGAGTACAGTGCCTGGCATCATGATACGAAACTGAAAGGCCGTCCCTTAGGTGGTATCTCTCCCGGTACCTACTATGAAGTCTGGCATACACGCCTTACCTGTAAGAACTGTGCCGGGGGTAAAGACCTCTCCGATTCACTCAAACCCATTCGTTCCGTACGGGCACTCTGGGGAACTGATGTCAACGGAGATTATAAAGTGAAACCCACCCGCGACAGTTCATTCATTACCTCCTTATATAATGATGACCGTCACTGCATCGTACACGAGAGTAGCAACTGGGCCCTGCCCGGTGGCTTTGTTCCCAAACCGGTACTGGTGAATAA
>CAZLRY010000497.1:0-2523 GCA_964561675.1 uncultured Chitinophaga sp. | reverse complement strand
TTAATCCTGTGTGGTCCACTTCATTTGCAAACTGCAGATCACGGATCACACAGGTACTTTCAACAACCAAACATGTTCATCCCCGCACATACCGAAATTGCTGGCTACCAGCTCGGAGATAAAATCGGTACCGGGGGGATGGGCGAAGTATACAGTGCCTGGCATCCGGTGCTCCGCCGTAAGGCAGCGGTGAAAATTTTACACAAAATTGAACACACGGAACGTTTCCGCCAGGAAGCTTATATCCAGTCGTCCGTTGATCATCCGCATATTGCCCGGCTCTTTGAATTTACCTATACAGGCAAAACCCCATGCATCATCATGGAGTATGTGGAAGGTGAACCACTGGACAGCTATCTCAGCCGGCAGGGCAAACTGGAAAGCCAGGAACTGATACAACTCCTGACACAGATCAGCAAAGCCCTAGCTTATCTCCATGAACGGGAAATATTCCACCGGGATATTAAACCATCCAATTTTAAGCGGCTGCCGGATGGATCGGTTAAGATGCTGGACTTCGGCATTGCCAAACACAAATATTCTCCCCGGCTGACGCAACAGGGATTTGTGGTAGGGACTACTGAATACATGGCACCCGAACAATTTGAGCAGCAGGCCGACCTGCGTTCAGATATCTGGAGCCTGGGAGTGATGACCTATGAACTGGCAACGGGCTACCTGCCCTTTGAAGCCACTAACCCCGTTACACTCCGGGCCCGTATCAGTAAGGGAAGTTTTAGTAACCCCCGGTTATTTGTACCTGAACTTTCTGAGTTGCTCCGGCAGGTGATTGAACAATGCCTGCGGATTAACCCGGCACAACGGCCAACGGCTGTACAACTGCAGGCTTTGCTGACCGGAAAAGAACTTTCAAAAAACAAAGAGCAAAGAAAATGGCCCGTAAAAAGCCCGGTCCTGATTTCTGTCATTGCCGGCCTGGCAATCATACTGCTGGTATGGCTCCTGAATACACCTGACGTGCCCAAACAACCCGATCCACCGGTGAAACCGGTCAGCGGATCGGAAATAAAACCGGCGGAACGCAGCATCACCATCAATGTGCCCGGGGTGGAGCATGCCGAATTGGTTTTCCCCGACGGAAGCCGGCAACCTGCGCCCTTTTCCATTACAGGGAAAGACGGGGAACTGGTCCGGTTCCGGATTGAAGCAGCAGGCTACCGGGAAAAAGAAGTGTCCTTCGACCTGCGCATGGGCGCTTATACCTATGAATTTGTACTGGATAAAATAAACAACGAATAATGTTCTGGAAAAAACTTTTTACAAAAAACAAACAGTCACCTGTAACCGAAAAAACGCCGGCTACCGGGGATACCCCCAACTTGCAGGTGGTCGTCCGGAGTGATCTCGGAAACATCCGTACCAACAACGAGGATACGGGCTTGTTTTACCGGATTGCGGATGAAAAAGTGATCCGTGAAAAAGGTTGTCTGCTGATGGTAGCTGATGGGATGGGCGGCCACCAGGCAGGGGAAGTCGCCAGCCGGATGGCTTCAGAAATTATCATCCGTGAATATTTCAGCCCGCAAAAAAACGGGGGCATTGAAAAAAATCTGCGCCGGGCATTTATCGTTGCCAATACCAGTATTCACCAGGCCGCTGCCAGCAATAAAGAGCAACAAGGCATGGGTACCACCTGTACCGCCCTCGTGGTGACAGACCCGGTGATTCATTTTGCTCATGTCGGAGACAGCCGGGCCTACCTGCTGAAAAAAGGAGGTCTCAGCCGCATTACCGAAGATCATACCTATGTACAGGAATTGGTCCGTAGCGGGGAAATCACCGCCGCAGAAGCCGATACACATCCCCAACGCAATATCCTGACCAATGCGATGGGCACCAAAGCAGACATGAAAGTAGATGCGGGCCGTTACGCATTATTGTTTGAAACAGGTGACCGGCTGATGCTTTGTTCAGACGGTCTCTATGACTACCTCAACGATGATGAGATTGCCGCCTTCCTCGGGGGACATGATCTTACTGAAGCAGCCGAGCAAATGATTGTCACTGCAAAAAAAAGAGGAGGACATGATAATATTACCGTGGTACTGGCCCAAAAAAAATCAGGAAAGGAAGAAGTCCCTGCCCGCGAAACACGCGACTTTGACCTGCCCGTTACCAAAGAACTTGATTTACCATGATCGGACAATCTATACAGAATTACCAGGTAACCGCCCACCTGGGGGAAGGAGGAATGGGCACCGTGTACAAAGCCACCGATACCGTATTGGGACGGGAAGTGGCCTTGAAAATGCTCCACACCCCGCTGATCAACCAGGCGCAGTTCCTGGAACGGTTCAGAAAGGAAGCCCGCATCCTGGCCCAGCTCCTGCATCCGAATATAGCCGTGATCTACAATTTTATCGAGCAGAACAACAGCCATTACATGGTGATGGAATATGTGGAAGGGAAAAACCTGGACAGCCTCCTGCGTCAACAGCGTGTGCTTTCCTACCAGGTGGTGGTGCCCGTTTTTATCCAGGCCCTTGAAGGATTACATCATGC
>CAZLRY010000496.1:0-2535 GCA_964561675.1 uncultured Chitinophaga sp. | reverse complement strand
CTTCACAAACTGATTCGCTTCATCAAAATTCGTCACTTTCATATTCTTCGCATCCCAGACAAGTTTTTTACGGCCGAGGTATTTGTCTTCCCACCCTTTGAGTTTAGGATTCTTCATCATCCAGCTGCGGATGGCGAGGTTACCCATCAGGATACTTTCGGTAAAAGGACCTGCGTATTCAAACGGAGAGCTGGTCTGGGCATTGCCATAACCGGCGCGACAGGCATTCACCCATTGAAGATAATGACCTTCGGTTACGCGTTTAATCGTTTCCTTTGGCATCTCCTTTTCTTTCATCAGTTTGGTAGGGAGTAACCGGGGATTTCCTCCATAACAATCCAGCAACATTTTCCCTTTAGTTCCCACCAGCAACACTCCACCATCCCAGTTACCAAATGCTTCATCGGGTAATAATTCTTCCGGACGGGCAGGCAGTAAACCGCCATCATGCCAGGAGACTTTAATATTTCCGGGACCATCAGTACGCGGATAATTGAGGTGGATAATCGAGGAAGGCGGACAGGCATCCGGGTTCTGGCTGTCATTCCATTTAGCGGGCCATACACCCGCCACACTGCATTCCGCAGAATCCGGATAAACAATGGGCAGGATCCGGTAAATCGGATCCATGATATGACAGGCCATATCGCCTAATGCACCGGTACCAAAAGCCCACCAACCACGCCAGTCGAAAGGCAGATAGGCCGGGTTATAATCCATTTGCTTTGCGGTACCGAGCCAGAGATTCCAGTCCAGTTCGTTGGGCACATCAAATTTACCCGTCGGTGTAGCCACGCCCTGGGGCCATACGGGCCGGTTCGTCCAGGCGTGAGCTTCTGTTACCGTTCCGATCAGACCGGCTTCATACATCTCTTTCGCCTTTCTCACGCCATCGCCGGAACCACCCTGGTTGCCCATCTGGGTAACGACTTTGTATTTCTTCGCGGCTTCGGTGAGTATACGGGCTTCGTAGATATCGTGTGTGAGCGGCTTCTGGGTGTATACGTGTTTGCCCAGTTGCATCGCCGCCAGGGTAGCCACGGCGTGCGTATGATCGGGTGTGGAAATGGAACAGGCATCGATATTGTTCTTTTCCTTTTCCAACATCACCCGGAAATCCTTGTAGTAAGGAGCTTTCTCATATTTCTTGCGGGAGCCGGCCGCTTCCCGGTCATCCACATCACAGAGTGCCACAATGTTTACAAAGGGACTCTTGGCAAATTCTCCCAGGTCACTGGAACCTTTTCCCCCCACACCGATACCGGCAATATTGAGTTTATCACTGGGGGCAATATAGCCGCGACCCAATACATGGCGGGGGACAATAAAAAATCCCGCACCGGCCAGGGCCGCGTTGCGGATAAACTTCCTACGGGAGGATGCTCCGTTCTTATTAGCTGGCGTCATATCGTTAGTAAATTTTCAGTAAGATAAAGGGAAGCCACAGAAAGAGCAAAAAATATTCCCCGCATTACATTAAAGGTAAATATGTAGTTTAGGTAAAAAAAGATGGAACTCAGCTGGGATGATTTTGAAAAAGTGGATATGCGGACCGGGACCATTATTGACGTGAGTGATTTTCCCAAGGCCCGCAAACCGGCTTACCGGTTAACGATAGATTTCGGTCCTCAGATCGGGGTGAAAAAATCCTCGGCTCAGATAACGGCCCATTACCGGAAAGAAGACCTGCTGCAGCGACAGATCATCGCCGTGGTGAATTTCCCGCCCAAACAAATTGCGGATTTTATCAGCGAATGCCTGGTACTGGGTGTGTATGATGAAAATAAGGATGTAATTTTACTAAAACCAGATAAGCCGGCAGGCAATGGTTTTAAAATCGGCTGATCATGGCTGAAAACTATCATACCTGGTATCACTCTCCTATCGGGCTCCTGAAGATCAGTGGCACGGAAGACTATATCTCCGAAGTCAGTTTCCATGACACTTCCCAAAAACCCGAGGGCAACAAAAAACATATTCCCCCGATGCTGATCCAGTGCGCCGAGCAACTGATTCAGTATTTCAATGGCCAGCGCCGCCAGTTTGAATTGCCGCTCAACCAGGAGGGCACCATTTTTCAGCAGCAAGTCTGGAATGAATTACAACAGATTCCATTTGGCAAAACCATCAGTTACCTGGAGTTGGCCCGACGAATCGGCGATACCAAGGCTACCCGGGCTGTAGCCAATGCCAATGGGAAAAACAATATTGCGGTCATCGTACCCTGTCATAGGGTGATCGGTTCAAACCGAGAACTGGTGGGTTATGCCGGTGGCTTACACCGGAAGAAATGGCTGCTGGACCTGGAAGCCAAAGTTGCTTATGGGGTGCAAACGCTTTTCTGATCCCTTTTTACATCAGTTCCTCGCTGGTAAACGCAAAAGGCAGCAATTGCCGCGCAGCTTCCACTACATGTACAGGTCCTTCCATGCCGCCCATAATCAGGCGGATCGGGTGTTTAAATCGGGTTTCATATTCAAGTAAGGACTGCCGGCACATACCGCAGGGAGAGATCGGGTGATTACTTTTTTCTTT
>CAZLRY010000495.1:0-2536 GCA_964561675.1 uncultured Chitinophaga sp. | reverse complement strand
ACCAATACCAGTGCGAACTACGATGGACAGAATTTTATCGGTACGGTTGGACAAAACCGGATGGCGGATATTAACCCTAATGATATTGAACGTATAGAAGTACTGAATGGTGCGGCCGCTGCAGCCATCTACGGTTCCCGCGCCAATGCAGGCGTAATCCAGATCTTTACCAAGAGAGGTTCATCCGGGGCACCAGTCGTAAGTTTTTCCTCCAGTATGACCTTCAGTTCCCTGCGTAAATCTGTTCCGGTTAACCAGTCGCCCACCAAATTCGGTGGCCCGGCAGACGGTCCCGGTGCGCAAACACAGGATATTCTGACTCCGGCTTTGACCAATACCACGGCCGTTACACGTTATGATTATAACGATTATATTTTCCGCAGTGCCATGGGTACGGATAATAATATTTCGGTTGCCGGAGGTAAGGACAAAACAAAATATTATACCTCTGCTTCTTATTTTAAAAATGAGGGGATCATCAAGAATACTGATTTCCGCCGGTTCAGTTTCCGGGTGAACCTCGATCAGGCCCTGGGAAATAAAGTGAATTTCACCATGGGACTGAACTTTATCAACAGCCTGAGCAATGAGAAGCCCGATGGCAACTCCTTCTTCTCTCCCATGAACTCGATAAATATCATCGGGAACATTCACAATATATGGGACAGGGATGCATTGGGCAATATCAAAGCGATCGGCGAACGCGGTCGTGTGAATCCGGTTTCCATTATTGAGGATATCAAACAAAAGCAGGAAACCAACCGGATCATAGCCAATGCCGGACTGAAAATTAGACCGGTAAAAGGGCTGACGGTGGATTACACCATGGGTATTGATCAGTATGCCCAGAAAGGGGAGACCTTTATTCCTCCCTTTGCCTACAATGTAAGTGATGGTTTCTTTGGCGGGGGCGCCGCCCTGGATCCGACCCGTAACGGGTATGCCAGTGCCGGTAACTATAATTTCTTTCAGATCAATAATGACCTGAATGCTACTTACCAGACTAAAATCACACCGGACATTACGTCAACTTCTCAGCTGGGGTATTCCTTGCAGTATGAGAAATCAGGTTATACACTGTTGCAAAGCCGCGGACTGGCTCCATTTGTACAAACTGCTACCGGTGGAAGTACCATTCTGCAGGGTGTGGATGAAAGAAGTGAGTTCTCCGTTTGGGGTTATTTCTTCCAGCAGAATTTCGGATATAAGAACCTGTTGTATGTAACCGGTGCCATCCGGGTGGATGGATCCTCTGTGTTTGGTAAAGACCAGCGTGATCAGAAATACCTGAAAGCCAGCGGAAGCTATGTGATCAGTGAACATGAATTCTGGAAAAAAAGCAGCATCAGTAAATTCTGGAATTTTGCCAAATTGCGTTTGGCCTATGGTGAAAGCGGTAACCTGACCGGTATCGGCGCTTTCTCCCGTTTCAATACGTATAGCAGTAATCCATTTGTAAGCCGTACCGCTTTATCTTCCAATACCACATTGGCTAACACCTTTGTGAAACCGGAACGTCAGAAGGAAATTGAATTTGGTATTGATCTTGGCTTCTTCAACAGCCGCCTGAATGTACAGGCCAATATCTATAATAAGAAAGTGGAAGACATGCTGATCAACCGCTTTATTGCCCCCACTACCGGTTTCAGCAGCCTGCTGGATAATTTCGGCAGTCTCGAAAACAAAGGAGTGGAACTGGTGATCAATGCGAAAGTGATGGCGAAAAAAGACTTCAACTGGTCAGCAACGGCGATCTATAACCGTAATCGTAACAAGGCGGTGAAGATCGGTCAGGCCCTTACTCTATTAAGCACCAACCAGGGTGCACCGGTAGCCATCATCGAAGGCCAGCCGATCGGTGTATTCTACGGGGCTTTCTTTGCCCTGGATGCCAATGGCGGACTGGTGAAAAACGGATCGGGTTTCCCACAGGGAGAAAGAGGGATACAGAACGGAGCGCTGAATTATACTGTAACCCGTGATCCTTCCACCGGCTTACCCATCGGCACCAATCCGTTGGTGCGTCGGATCATTGGTGACCCTAATCCGGACTGGACCGGTTCACTCGTAAACGAGTTTAGTTATAAAAAACTGAGCCTGCGGGTGCAACTGGATGCGGTACAAGGTGTGGATGTGTTTAATGCCGACTGGAGAACCCGTCAGGGTGTGGGGAATGGTAAGGAAGCAGAGAAAGAGCAAACCGGTGTCTATCCCCGCGGTTATATCAACAGTTTCTATGCTACTATAGAACAATGGAGAATTGATGACGGATCTTTTGTAAAACTCCGTGAACTGTCGCTGAGCTATGCATTTGGTAACCTGAAAATGTTTAAAGACGTTACCCTCAGTGTCAGTGGTCGCAACCTGATCAGCTGGGATAATTACAAAGGGTATGATCCCGAAGTAAACGCCGGAGGACAAAGCACGATCCTGCGTAGAATTGACTTTGGTTCAGTGCCGATTCCCAAGACATTCAGCGTGGCCTTATCTGCTAAATTCTAAACCGTCAAAAAGAAACAAAATGAAGAACAATATT
>CAZLRY010000494.1:0-2540 GCA_964561675.1 uncultured Chitinophaga sp. | reverse complement strand
CTGTCGAAATAATCAATGCTTTCTTTCATGGAAATACGTTCAGCGGTTCCGTTAATTCGAACCTGGCGTTCCAGTTCTTTCCAGAAGAATAATAAACAGCAGTTGGCATTAAAATCCAGTTGCTGACTTTTAGCGCTATTGTAATTGGTAAAGAAGACAAATCCTTTCTCATCAAAAGCTTTCAGCAAGACGGTTCGGGCTTCGGGCATACCATCCTGACCGGTACTGGCAATGGTCATGGCATTATATTCCAGTATCTCAGATTTACTGGCATCCTCCCACCATTTTTCAAACTGGATGATCGGCGAGGCGGCCACATCATCCTCATTGAGTGAGCTGAGGGCATAATCCTTACGGAGCCGGGCAATTTCTTCTGCTGTCATATTGCAAATTTAGCCCCGTTATAGCTTAGACCCTGCTTTTTCTATAAACAGATATGGAGCTTCATAAAAAAACCGGGTCTCCCCGGCTTCATGCTGACTATTCAGAAATGTGTTTATACCATTGCTGGCTTCAGTTCCCGGGCCAGCGCTTCGCCCAACTCCAATGCCTCCCGGTTAATGGGTAACAGGTGGTGGTATTTCTCCGGCAGCACTTTGGCCAGTGCCTCCAGTATGGATTCGTTTTTAACAACCGGCTTCAGCTGCAGGTAAGCACCCAGCATGATCATATTCATCGTCTTGGCATTCTTCATCTTCAAGGCTTCGGTTGTGGCGGGTATCCCAATGATGTCAATATCATCTCGGGTGGCCGGCTTAAAGATATTACCGGATTCATATAACAGTAAACCACCGGGTTTGATCCGGGGGGCAAACTTATCCATCGAAGGCTGGTTCAGCACAATGGCGGAATCAAACTGGGAAAGAATCGGGGAACTGATCTTGTTCTCCGAAAGAATTACAATACAGTTTGCCGTTCCGCCCCGCATCTCCGGGCCATAGGAAGGCATCCAGGATATTTCCTTATTCTCCACCATACCCGCATAAGCGAGGGTCATGCCGAGTGATAATACACCCTGGCCACCAAATCCGGCAACGATCAGTTCTTCCAGCTGGCGGCAATCATTCAGGCTGTTCATATCGGTTTGTTTTAATCATTAAAATATTTTAAGATCCTCTGCATTGGGTATTTTGATATCCCCCAGCGGAAAGGTTTTGATCATTTCCTCATCAATAAACTTCGAAGCTTCCACCGGGGTCATCTTCCAGTTGGACGGACAATTACCGATGATCTCCACCAGGCAAGTGCCTTTGTGCAGCTGCTGGTATTTGAATGCATTCAACAGGGCTTTCTTTGTTCTTCTTACCGCATTCGGATTATTTACCGCCTGCCGGGTGACATAAAATGAACCGGGCAGATTGGACATCAGTTCGGATACTTTGATCGGTGCGCCATAATAACTCACATCCCTGCCATCCGGACTGGTCGTGGTATGCATACCGGGTAAGGTAGTAGGTGCCATCTGTCCGCTGGTCATTCCGTATACCGCATTATTTACAAAGACAATCAGGATGTTTTCTCCGCGGTTGATGGCGTGCAATGTCTCCGCAATACCGATCGCAGCCAGATCACCATCTCCCTGGTAGGTAAATACATATTTCTCCGGCATCAGTCGTTTGATTCCCGTTGCCACCGCACAAGCCCGGCCATGAGCGGCCTCCTGCATATCAATATCCATATAGTCATAGGCGAATACTGAACAACCTACAGGTGCAACCCCCACTGTTTTTTCCTGGATATCCAGCTCTTCCACCACTTCCATGATCAGTTTATGCACGAGGCTATGGGCACAACCCGGACAATAGTGCATCGGCGCATCCACCATGGTGACCGGTTTATGATACACCATTTCATATTCCTCCTCTTCCTTATGACAAGCGGGAAGGTTCAGTACCGGTAAAGGGCCGGTTAATACATGTTGATCAGTTGACATGATGATACTGTATTAAGGTTTCTAAATGATGTACTATTTCCTCGGGATTGGGCATCATACCGCCCATACGTCCGTAAAACTCAACCGGTATTTTTCCATTCACGGCCAGCCGTACATCTTCCACCATCTGTCCGCTGTTGAGCTCCACACTCAGCATCATCTTCGTAGTGGAAGCCAGTTCATTCAGCCGCTGGTAGGGATAGGGATAGAGCGTGATGGGACGGAAGAGTCCGATCTTAATTCCTTTATGCCGGGCAATATCCATCGCTTTCTGGCAGATACGGGCACTGAGTCCATATGCCACAAACAGGAAATCAGCATCGGCTGTATTGATTTCCTCAAAGCGCACTTCATTCTCCCGGATGGTTTTGAATTTTTCTTCCAGGTGCCGGTTATGTTCTTCCATTTTCTCCGGAAGAATATGCAGCGAAGTGATATAGTTACGCGTACGCGTTTTCGGTTTACCAGTCGTAGCCCAGGAGGATTTGTCTACTACGGGACGTTCATAAGGCTTGAACTGTACTTTTTCCATCATCTGACCAATGGCTCCATCGGATAACATCAGCACGGGGTTCCGGTATTTATCCGCCAGGTCAAATCCGAGATA